>JBDKHK010000083.1:0-11552 GCA_039797705.1 Bacteroidota bacterium | reverse complement strand
TTGAAGTCTTGAATAATAGCAGGCAATAAACCATTGGTTTCTTTATTAAAATCAGGTGTCATTTTATTATATTATATTATAAATTAAATTCGAACATCAATTTCTTGTGTTTTTAAAAATTGTTTTAAATGAGGAATTTGTATTTCACCAAAATGAAAAACACTTGCTGCTAATGCCGCATCTGCTTTGGCTAATTTAAAAACCTCTGCAAAATGTTGTTCATTTCCGGCGCCTCCGCTGGCAATCACTGGAATAGATAAATGTTGCGCACACCATCCAGTGATATCTAAGGCAAACCCGTTTTTTGTTCCGTCGTGATTCATGGAGGTCAATAAAATTTCACCAGCACCTCGTTCTTGTACTTCTTTCGCCCAGTCTTTGGTATAAATGGATGTGGCTTCTCTGCCGCCTTTTACATATACTTTCCAATCGTCTTCTAATTTGGTATCAATAGCTACTACAATGCATTGCACGCCAAATTGATTGGATAATTCATCTATTAATTTTGGGTTTTTGACAGCGGATGAATTGACAGAAACTTTGTCTGCTCCTGCATTTAATAAGGCTTCCACGTCTTGTATAGAAGAAATTCCACCACCAATTGTAAAAGGAATATTGATAACGGCTGCCACTTTCTTTACTAATTCAATCAATGTTTTTCTATTTTCTACGGTGGCTGTAATGTCTAAAAAAACTAATTCATCTGCCCCTTGAAGAACGTATTGTTTGGCTAATTCTACGGGATCGCCGGCGCTTCTCAAATCAACAAAATTGATACCTTTAACGGTTTCTCCGTTTTTAATATCCAGGCATGGTATGATTCTTTTCGTTAGCACTACTAGTTTATTTTTTTATGCAATAAATGGTTGCAAATCTTTAAAAGTAATTTTCTCTTCATATAAAGCTTTTCCTACAATTGCAGCATAGCAACCCATTTCTTTCAATTTACTTAAATCATCTACACAAGAAACGCCACCACTGGCAATGAGTTTCATTTCTCCGTATTCTTCTAATATATTTTTATACAATTCAAAAGAAGGCCCTTGTAGCATACCATCTTTTGATACATCGGTACAAAGAACATAATCTATTCCTTCTTCAAAATAATAATCTAAAAAAGAATAGATATCTTTTTCACTGGATTCTTGCCAGCCATGAATAGCAATTTTATCTTTGATAACATCTGCACCAAGAATGAGTTTTTCTTCGCCAAATTCCCAAATCCAATCGACAAATTCTTTTGGATTTTTAGCGGCAAGGCTTCCTACGGTTACTTGTGCTGCGCCTAAATCAAAGGCTTGTTGCGCCGCTTGTTTGGTTTTGATACCTCCTGAAAAATCAATGTGTAACGATGTATTGGCTGCTATATTTTCTAATACTTTCCAATTTACCGTTGCACCGTTTTTTGCACCGTCTAAATCTACTAAATGTAAATATTTAATACCGTTTGCTTCAAATTCTTTGGCTACTTCTACCGGATTTTCGTTGTATATTTTTTTTGTATCATAGTCGCCTTTGGTTAAGCGGACACATTTGCTGTCAATTAAATCTATAGCGGGGATGATGAGCATGAAGTAAAATTAAAAAAGACTCTGGAAAATGTATTGTCTTTCACTTTAACAAATTAAGACTATATTTTATTGGATGATAATTCGCTGAGTGTAAGTTGCATTATCTGACACCATATTCAATAAATACATGCCTTTTTCAATGCCTGTTAAATTGATGGATTTAGTATTAATCCCTTGATGCGCCAATATTGCATCTTCCAATATAGTTTGTCCGGTGAGATTATATATTTTCAAATAATAATTAGCAGCAATTTTAGATGGAATATTTATTTCAAAATTACCATTCGATGGATTAGGAAAAATTGATATACTAATGTCTTGTGTTCTATTATGATTTATGGCTGTTAATCCATAATCTATAATACTAGTATAATAATTTTGAATAGACGCATGCATCCGAGTATTTTGGTCATTGGTAAACAAGCACATGCACACATCGTCTGTGTAGTCCATAAAATTCATAAACATTTCTCCATAAGGACTTTTCCCTACTCCACATCCATCTATTTGAAATGGGAAAGAGGGGCAATCGTAATTCAATCCAGAACCATCTTTTGAATTTCCTTTTTGTGGAGGTGTATCGTTGCAATAATCGTCTCCACACACATTATCACCACTAATATGATACAGTCCTAACCAATGTCCAATTTCATGTGAGGCAGTTCGTCCTTTGTTAAATGGATAATTAACGGTTCCTGTAGTTCCAAAATATTTATATCCAATAACTACGCCTCTTTCATTAAGCGGATCATCGGGAAAGGTAGCGTATCCTAAATAGCTGTTCGACAAGGGTAATACCCAAATATTTAAATATTTCGTAGGGTCCCAAATAACTGATTTTTTAATTTTCGAATCTATGTAGCTTATATTCCAACTATTTCCACTCGGATCTTTAAAACCCGCTGTTTGGGCATTTACTCGGTTGATTCCTGGTTCTGCCATTATGGTTCCATTGGGTGATTTTGTTGCTTTTACAAATGAAATATTGGTGTTTGCAATAAGAGGTTGAAATGGTTCAGGACAGTTTTCTATATTATATCCAGTTCCTGCATAATCAGCATTTAAGGCATCAAATTGGGAATAAACTTGTGCTGAAGAGATATTCTGGTTTTCCTCCCAATATACAATATGTACCACAACAGGAATTTCATAATTTGTATTTATTCTATTAGAAGTATTATTTTTTTGCGTTACAAATGGTTGTATTATTTGTTCAAATTGCAAAGAACGTTCAGCGGATGGTTTTATCGTTCCGCAGGTTCTCCTTGTGGCATTAACGGGCTCATTACTATCCGCAGCCTGAACGCAAAGCAATGAATTTAAAAAAAATATAAGAACCAAAATTTGTTTCATGCTATCAATTTGAAGAATAAATTTACTGAAATAATGTAAAGAATTTATTATTTACATTTTACAAAATAATATTTACTAAATAGCAATAAAATTCTCGATTATTTTAGCGCCAATATCTGCACTTTTTTCAGGGTGAAATTGTACTGCATAAAAATTATCTTTATGCAATGCCGCTGAAAATGGATGTCCATAATCAGTTGTAGCAATTGTATATGGGCTTATTTCGCAATAATAGCTGTGTACAAAATATGCAAAACTATTTTCTGTCAATCCATTAAACAAAGGTGAACGCAAATCATAAATACTATTCCAGCCTATTTGTGGAATTTTATATTGCTTGGTGTCTAAATCAAATTTTTTTACTTGCACGGGAAATATACCTAAACAATCTACTTTTCCTTCTTCACTAAATTCACACATTAATTGCTGTCCTAAACAAATACCCAGCACTGGTTGCTTTAGGTTTTTAATAATAGTATCTAATTTTTTTTCTTTCAGAAAATGCATGGTTGGGGCTGCATGCCCCACCCCCGGAAATATAACTTTATCTGCTTTTTGTATCAATTCAATATCATCTGTGATGATTGGTTGGATATTCATCCGGTGTAATGCATTTTCTACACTCTTCGTATTTCCGGCATTGTATTTTATAATGACTAAATTCAAAATAGAAAGATTATATTATTGACTGGATAAATTGCTGAATATCGTTTTTCAATTCTTTTGAACCATCTATTGCTTGTACAAAAGCAGAACCAATAATTGCTCCATTGGAGTATTCGCAGGCAGTATCAAAAGTAGTTTTGTCTTTTATGCCAAATCCAATAACTGTAGGATTTTTTAATGACATATTTTTTATGCGTTGAAAGTATTGTTTTTGTGTTGCTGCAATGTCACTATTTCCTCCTGTAATAGCATTAGAAGAAACGATATAAATAAACGCATCTGACAATGCATCTATTTTATGAATACGCTCCTCATTGGTTTGTGGCGTTACCAAAAAAATATTTTGCAAATTATATTGTTCAAATTTTTTTTTATAAAAGGCTTCATATTCATACATAGGTAAATCGGGAATAATCACTCCATCTATTCCGCACATTTGTGCATCTTTTAGAAAATTATCCATTCCGTATTGCAAAGCAGGGTTAATATATCCCATCAACACCAATGGAATGTGTACCGTTTTGCGAATATCTTTTAATTGTTCAAACAATACTTTCAACATCATGCCATTGTTAATGGCAATCGTATTGGAATACTGAATCACCGGTCCGTCTGCTGTTGGATCAGAAAACGGCATTCCAATTTCTACCATATCCACGCCATTTTCTTGCAAGGCTTCCAAAATAGGCACTATGCTATTTAGTTCTGGATAACCAGCTGTACAAAATACACTGAGGATATTATGTTTCTTTTCTTGAAATAATGTTTTAATTCGATTCATACTGTTCATCTACATCTTTAATTCTCTGATATATGTATCTAAATCTTTGTCACCACGACCAGATAAATTGACAACTACTACCTCATCGGGTTTTGCTCCTATTCTATCCAAAACAGCAATGGCGTGTGCGCTTTCTAATGCAGGAATAATGCCTTCCATTTTTGCCAACAATTGAACTGCTTGTAATGCTTCATCATCGGTAGCACTTAAAAATTGAGCTCGTTTTGTTTCAAATAAATTGGCATGAAACGGACCAATGCCCGGATAATCTAATCCTGCTGAAATGGAATGTGGCTCTACTACTTGTCCGTCTTCTGTTTGCATAAATAAAGTTTTGCTACTATGCAAAACACCTGAACGACCTAATACGGTGGTTGCTGCGCTTTTACCACTATAAATACCATGTCCGGCGGCTTCTACGGCAATTAATTTTACCGATTCATCCTCTAAAAAATGATAAAAAGCACCGGCTGCATTGCTGCCACCACCTACACAAGCCACCACATAATTGGGCAATTCACTACCTGTTTTTATTTTTAATTGTTTTCTTATTTCTTCAGAAATTATGGATTGAAATCGTGCCACCATATCGGGAAATGGATGTGGACCTACCACACTGCCTATAATATAATGCGTATCAACGGGATTTGCTATCCAATCTCGCATGGCTTCATTGGTAGCGTCTTTCAATGTTTTAGAGCCGCTTTTTGCCGGTCGCACTTCTGCCCCCAACATTTGCATTCGTTTCACATTGGGAGCTTGACGTTGTATGTCCACTTCGCCCATATACACCACACACGGAAGATCCATCAATGCGCAAACAGTTGCTGTAGCCACGCCATGTTGCCCTGCGCCTGTTTCTGCAATAATGCGCGTTTTGCCCAATCGTTTTGCCAATAAAATTTGCCCGATGGTATTATTGATTTTATGCGCACCGGTATGGCATAAATCTTCTCGTTTTAAATAAATAGTTGTATTAAAATGTTCTGATAAACGTTTAGCATGATACAACGGCGTTGGACGACCAACATAATCACTCAATAATTCTTTAAATTCTTTTTGAAAAGAATCTTCATAAATTATTTTCAAATAATTGTTGCGCAACTCTTCAATATTCGGATAAAGCATTTCAGGAATATAAGCTCCTCCAAAATGACCGTAATAGCCATGTTCATCTACTTGATAATTATTTTTTTCTATTGACATTTTAATTTTTCTAAAAAGTATTTTTTACGATTTGTATTACTTCTTTACATTTCTCCAAATCTTTATATCCATAATCTTTTTCTAATTTACTATTAAAATCCAAGGCATGAATAGGAATATCTTTTATTAAATCGTAAATAGTTGGAATATCCTTTATTTCCAAACCTCCAGACAAGAAAACTGGTTGGTTGCCCGAATACTGACGGAGTAAATTCCAATCAAAGTGCTGTCCGGTTCCTCCGTGTGCAACAGATTTTGTATCAAATAAAAAATAATCGCACACGTCTTCATATTCACCTAATACACTAAAATCAAAATGTTCATCTATTCCAAATGCTTTTATAATTGGGAAACCTACATAACGCAATTGCTCACAATATTCAGGAGTTTCCTCTCCGTGTAATTGCAATAAATTCATCCCATAAAGCGTAGCATATTGAATCACTTGTTTTATATCTTCATTTACAAATACTCCTACTTTTTGCACTCTTAAACTATCTAACAGCATAAAGTTTTCAAAAATAGTTGGATGTTCTCCTAAAACAAAACGTTTGGAATGGGGATAAAAAATAAAGCCTAAATAATCTGGCAACAAATCTGCTACCTCCTGAATGTTTTCAGGGTATTTCATGCCACATATTTTTATTTTCATGGAGTAAAAATAAGAATTTTGTAGATAGAAAAAATAAAAAGACTAAGGCACTAAGAGCATACCGATTAATATCGGATGCCATCTACTTTGGATTCCTTATATTTTTTTTCTTCCTTTTTCTTAATAATTCCTGCTAATGCCTTTTTGAATTTCGGCACATCTTTCATTTCAGGATTATCGCCATTATCTCTATATCGGTCGAAGAAATATTTGGTAGCCATTACTGCAAAAACGGCACAAGTATTATGGTCTAAATAATCGCTTAAGTTGTTCAATTTTATTTTAGTAACTCCTAAAGATTTCATCTTTTCATATACCACTTCAGAGTTTTTATAGTTTACCTCTCTATCGCCTTTACAATAGCATAATTGCACCGGGGCTTGCGGTTTCCAATCTACTAAGCTATTTTCTTTTAATCGTTGTTTAAAAGGGAAATCAGGTGTGTTTTTATACACTTCTACTAAAGAATCTACGACTACTTCTGCTGGAATTTTGGGCATTATTTTATCTAAATCATCCAAGGTTTTATCTGTATTATGAGCATAATATTTTGGCAATAAAGTATCAAATGGTGGTTTAAATATTTTATAAATATTGTCAATGTCCAACACATGATAGGCTTCTTGATACGACACCATTAAATATGGTAAGTAAAATGGACGTGGATATTCTTGAAACATATATTTTTCTTGTTCTCCTGTCATATCATACGCACCGCTCATAGGGGAACTTGCGGTTACTTTAAAGCGGGGATCATTCAGTTCTTCTAAATATTTTTGAGCCGCAAAAGAGGAATGACCACCTTGAGAATAGCCGGTTAAAAAGAGTTGACCATTGGTTTCGACACCAATTTTCTTATTTAACTCATCTATAGCATATAACATATAAATAAACGACATCGCTTCCGACCATGCATGTTGGTACAAATGTTCCTTTTCTCCTTTTCCGATACCATAATAATCGGGATAGCAAGCGGCATATCCATCTGTAGCAAATCCTAAGCAAATTCCTTGTTGTGGATCTTCATCTGAAACAAGTCTTTGTTTGTGAATTTGAGTACCGTGTCCGTACATGACAATCGGTACTTTTTTATCTATATTTTTGGGTGCATAATATAATCCCGAACATTGAATCCAAGAGCTGTCTATCCAAGGTGCTTTATAAATAATTTCATAAATGTCCACATCATTCTTCACCGGTAAAATTACTTTAGGAATTTTGTGTTTTTTCCATAATTCTGAAATAGATTTTTTGGGGTGTGATTTTACTAAAGTATAGCTAACCAAATAATTAACAGGAACATTTCCTTTTACTTTATCCAAAGAAAAACCTACCTGAGCAGATACAAACAAGAACAGAAACAAACAAACACTTTTGGGCATAATATATTTTTTAACGAAAATATCACCATTTTTGGTGATATACAATATAAAAAGTGTTATTTTAAATTAAGGTAACAAACAAATTCAATCCTATTAAAAGATAAGCTCTTCAAATAATTAAATCAAATACTTGAAATTTATAATTATATATTATTTTTGAAAAAAATAACAATTGATAACCTAAGAAAATAATACAACAGTTATATTATTGCTGACAAGGTTCAAAAACTTTTGGAGCAAAGCCATCTACTGCATTTCCTGGAACAGCCCTGTAATTCATTTCTGCATTAAAAAATGTAATGCGGGTATTGAATGGTAAATTACATTCATCTACTGGTGCTACGGGTTTAGTATCTCCAAAGGCAACTGGCAAAAGTCGGCTGCAATCAATCCCTCTGTTGGTTAAATAATAGCTTACCATGGCGGCACGTTGCATACTTAATTTAATATTTGCTTCTGGTGATTTTTCTGAATATACATGTCCTTCTATTCGGAATTTAGTAATATTTGGTCGATCTTTTAAATATTGCGCTACAAAATCCAACATTGGATCGTTTTCATTTTTCACATCATAAGCATGTGTGTCAAATTGAATATTATCGGGTAACAACAAGGCATTGTTCAGTACTTTATAGGGGTTTCCTGCAAAAATACAAGTAACAAAAAACAGTGAAATAAATAGGGCAAATGCTTTTATCTTTTTCATACAGTGAGGTTATTCTGTAAATATCCACCAAAAATATGTAACAAAAAAGTGTTAGAATGTTAGAAATTTGTGAAAAAGCGTACTAATGCTGGCATCCTCCATGAAAAACAATGATAAAATTGTCTTTTATCATACCATCATTGGTTATTAAAAATAAATAATACGAACCAGAAGCTAAACCACCAATTGGTATTTTTTCGTATGATTTACCATTCAAAAATTTAGAATTCTCTTGATAATAAATTTTACCATCGACACCGGCTAATAATAAAGTTCCTTCTATGGTCTGTTCTGCCTGCACAATGTAATCTGCATAGTTTTTATCATGATCAATGAGATTTTGAACTAATTTAATAGTTGAATTATCAATATTCTTTTGAGTACGCACCCCATTGATAATAATTTTTACTGAGTCTAAAATAGATATTTTTGTTGTTCCGTTTGATAAATAACATACTATTCGATAATAATTCCAACCGGGCAATGCCGATGTATCATAAAAACGATAGCTTGTTGTGTCAAAAACACCGCCATAAGGTAAAGTATCATAAATTGATAGAAATAAATGACGGTCTTGACTTCGTTGTAATTCGTATTTAATAATAGATTGTTCGTGTGCTACTTTCCAAGTGGTAACAATAGAATCATTGTTTTTAAAAATTGTTTTAATATTTATTAATGAATCTGTTATAAATACTAAAGTATCAACATTTGAAAGTTTGTATCGTCCGTTTTGGAGTGCCATATAAATTCTATAAAAGGAAGTATCTTTTAATGGATAAAAATCAGCTTCATTATATATAGCATTTCGTTGTGGTAAAAGTGGGTTTAATGTTGCAATAGCATTAAAAGAAGTGGTGGGTTGCTTTTTTTCAATAATAAATTTCTCCGCAAAATATTCATTTGCTTTCCACTGAATAGAGATTCTATCTTTTTGTTCTTTTACTTTTAATCCATAAACAGAATCTACAACATACGGAATATAGATACTATCTGTAGTACTGTATTGTAAGCCATCGGTATAAGACACTGCTTTAATTCTATAAAAAAGTAAGGAATCATTTGGAAAACTATCTAAAAAAGTATAACACGAATCTTTGAAAGCGATATGTGCCGTAGGCACTATAGCAATTGGTGTAAAAATGGTATCAGAAGTATTGTGACGCTCTACAACAAAATAATCTGTATTTAATTCTGCTTTCATGCACCAATTTATTTGGATAGCAGGATGTGTGTAATTTAATTTAAAATCGTATAAAGAGTCTGTTTTATATGCTGAACCAGACTTTGAGGTGGGTTTATTTACCCAAATAGGTGAACTCCATGCCCATACTTCTCGGTTGCTAACTAAGTTCTTTTGTTTTACTCTAACATAATACATACTGGAATCTCTCAATGTGGTATCTATAAAAGCAAAAGAATAATTTTTAGTAGCAACACTTGGTGTTTCTTTATTTATAACCTGAAAAATGGGATGAACAGGGTTTGAAGTGTAAGTGCCATTTTTAAAATCCCATTTTAATAGCTCCATATAATCTAATAGATCTGTTCCGTTTACTTCTACTTTAATGGTTGGGAAAGAATCTTTATCCACCGTTAACTCATCACCCATAATTGCATTATTCATAGTAAATTTTAGAACCATACGTTCTCCTGTAGTGGCATAACTATGTCTGTTGTATAAGCTCTTGAAAATATTATTTCTTATAAGGGTATCTGATAATACAGCAGTGTAACCAATATTCGTTTGCGAAGGCGTTCCGTTATGACTGTCAGTGCTGGCAATAACTCCTAATTTTTCTTTTAAAGCCCAAGCATCTTGTGCAAAACATGGATATTTCGTACTTCTTCCGCCGAATCTTTCATAAGCTAATTTATGGTCTGGGTTATAATATTCTCCTAATCCATGTCCGCTATATATTTCTATATTTCTTTTATAGTTTTTATTTTCAAAGTTCCCTCCGAATTGTGAAGCACCTAAGTCCGGACCAACCAGTCCAAATAATTTTCCTGTATGATGAGGTATTGTTAATACTTTTCCTTGCATACCAAGCTGATCTAATTTTGTCCAAAGGCTTTGAATAATAAAATTATTATCATTTTTTGCTAAAACAGGAATATTATTCGTGGTAGAATCCTCAAAATTATATATGAAATTATAATGCCCTGATGGATTATCTAAACTGTTTTCATAAGATAAAAATGGAACAAATCTTCCATTTTGACTATATTGCTTTGCTTTTGATTTTAGCAACTCCCACTCCAATTTATTAATCCCAAAAGTGTCCAAAGGATTACAATCTGAATGGTCGGCAGCACCATAAAAATCTAATCCTACTCCATTTCTGGCAAACAAATATCCATCATCACCAAAACCATCTCTACTAATTTTTCCGTGGGTATGCAATTCGCCCCAATAGATGTTCAAACTATCATTTGAAACATTTACTGGGTTGGAGGTAATCGTTCCGTTTATTGGAGTGGGTGAACTAATGACATTTGCTGTAACGGTAAAAACACCGTTTTGATTAAAAACAACATACACATCTTTGGCTCCAGAATCTGCAGGAGTTAAACTTACCAAGGAGGGAAAAACGGCCGAAGCATCTGTACAATTTAGTTGAATAGTACCACTAAAATTAAAAGCAATATTTTTTCCTAGGTCGGATACCATTAATTTTACCAGTGTGGGTTGTTGCTGCTTTGCTGTAGATGCCACTACGACGCTTAAATTTTTAGGTACAGCATGTTTTGATGTAATTTTTGCAGATTCTTTTAGTGCAATGTAATTGCCATTATTTTTATTGTCCAACAAAACACTAAAATAATCCGTTTGGGCAATCATAGAATTAAAAGTAAATGTACCAGAACCATTGGCTCCATAAATAATTTGTAAGGTATCACCTACGGGTATCGTGTCTAATATATTAATAGTAATAATTACTTGATTATTTTCATGGGCAAATTTATAATCAAAGAAACTAGAAGGAGTGGAAGGAAATTCATCAATAGCAATATTTTGTGCAATCACTCGTCCTTTAATACCGTTTACTTTACTTTTTGCCTGAATATAACCTGCTCTTACATTGGGTGGAATCAAGATCCAAAACATATCATCCCAAGCAAAATCACCAAAAAATTTTGGAAAAATTATTTTAAGTTTTGCATTTTTATTAATAGCCACCGAGTCTGGAACAATGTTTAATACCTTTTGCGTATAGGTATTTATTTCCTC
>JBDKHK010000082.1:0-15646 GCA_039797705.1 Bacteroidota bacterium | reverse complement strand
ATACGTTTTTTATTATCGTCATAATCAATTACTACTACTTGCAATTTTTGATCCATTTTCAATACTTCATTTGGATGATTGATACGTCCCCATGAAATATCTGTGATATATAATAAACCATCTACGCCACCTAAGTCGATGAATGCACCAAAGTCTGTGATGTTTTTGATAGTACCTTCTAATACTTGACCTTTCTCTAATTTACCAATGATTTCTTGGCGTTGAGATTCTAAATCACTTTCAATAAGTGCTTTATGAGATACAACAGCATTCTTAATAGCTTCGTTTATTTTCACTACTTTGAATTCCATTGTTTTTCCTACAAATTGATCGTAATCTGTAATTGGCTTCACATCAATTTGAGAACCAGGTAAGAATGTTTCCATCCCGAATAAATCAACGATAAGACCGCCTTTAGTTTTGCTAATGATGCGTCCTTTAACAACGGTATCTTTTTCATTTGCTTCGCAGATGTAATCCCACGCTTTTGTTAATTTTGCTTTTCTGCGAGATAGAACAAGTTGACCTTTTTTGTTTTCTTTATTCTCTACATATACATCTACTTCGTCTCCAATTTTCAAGTCTGGAGTATCTTTGAATTCTGAGCGTGGAATCATGCCATCAGATTTGAATCCAATGTTCAAGATTATGTCAGAATCTGTAATTGCAGTTACAATTGCTTTTACAATTTCATTATCTACTACTTGTTTGAATGTTTTATCGTAGAAGTTTTCCAATTCAGCTAATTTTTCTTTGCTGTATTGGTTAGCACCACGCTTACTTACATTCCAATCGAACGCTTCTTCTTTTTTTAAAACGGGTATTTCTACCTCTACTGTTTCTTGTTCGATTACTTCTTTTTCTTTGCTTACTGGAATGATGTCATCTGCAACATCTACTTCCGATTTTTTTGTTTTTTCTGCCAAAATTGACGTTTTTAAAATTGTTAAAAAATAAATTAATTCATCAAAAAATGAAGATGTTCTTCAAATTTTGGACTGCAAAGATACTTGATTATTAGTTAATTTGAAAATTTGACGACTGTTTTCTACTGGATCTAGCCTTTGTTAATGTGTTTTTAACAGAAAAAGAAATAATTTGCTTAAAACGTACTTGGTTAAAATATAGTTGATGTGATAGAAAGTAAAAAGCGAAGTCAAACAAACTTCGCTTTTTCTGTATTTAATTTTTGTTTTTATTTCGCCACGGAAACGCTTCGTGTTTCGCGGATTACGGTTACTTTTATTTGTCCGGGGTAGGTCATTTCATCTTGGATTTGTTGTGCTATTTTAAATGAAATTTCTTCCACTGTCTTGTCATCTACTTTTTCTGCTTCTACCAATACGCGCAGCTCACGTCCTGCTTGGATAGCATACGCTTTGTGAACGCCATTGTAAGATACTGCTAATTTTTCTAATTCGTCAATACGCTTCATGTAGCTTTCCATAATCTCGCGGCGAGCACCTGGGCGAGCACCTGAAATAGCATCGCAAGCTTGGATAATTGGAGAAACGATATATAGCATTTCCATCTCATCGTGGTGCGCTCCAACGGCGTTTATTATAACAGGAGATTCTCCATATTTTTCGCATAATTTTGCTCCTAATAAGGCGTGAGATAATTCAGGATCTTCGTCGGAAACTTTCCCAATATCATGTAATAATCCGGCGCGTTTTGCAATTTTTGCATTTAACCCTAATTCACTTGCCATGATAGCGCAAAGATTGGCTACCTCGCGAGAGTGTTGCAATAAATTTTGCCCGTAAGAAGAGCGAAAACGCATTTTCCCTACTAAGCGAATTAGTTCAGGATGCAAACCGTGAATACCCAAATCTATCACAGTTCGCTCTCCTATTTCCATGATTTGTTGCTCTAATTGTTTTTCTGTTTTTGCCACTACTTCTTCAATTCGTGCTGGATGAATACGTCCATCGGTTACTAAGCGTTGTAAAGACAAGCGTGCAATTTCTCGTTTGTAAGCATCATATCCCGAAATAATAATAGCTTCAGGAGTGTCATCTACAATAATTTCTACACCAGTGGCGGCTTCTAATGCGCGGATATTTCTCCCTTCTCTTCCAATGATTTGTCCTTTTTGTTCGTCGCTGGAGAGATTAAATACAGAAACGGTATTTTCTATGGCTGTTTCTGCCGCGGTACGTTGAATAGTTTGAATGACAATTTTTTTGGATTCTTTAGTAGCTTTTAATTTAGCTTCATCCATTGTTTGTTTTACATAAGCCATTGCATCGGATTGTGCTTTTCCTTTCAATTGTTCTACCAATTGCTTTTTAGCATCTTCTGCCGATAATTTAGCTACTTGCTCCAATTTGGCAATATGTTCAGCGTGTGCTTTTTCTAATTCATCTAGTTTAACGTTGGCTAATTCAATTTGCTCATTTAATTTAGTTTTGAGCAATTCGTTTTCTTTTTCTTGTTTGCCAGCATTTGCCAATTTATCTCTCAGTGATTGTTCGGTTTGCTTGGTCCTGGTTTCCGTTTCTATTATTTTACGGTTGCGTTGTTCTGTTTCTTTATTGTGTTCTTCTTTTAATTTGTGGAAGTGTTCTTTTGCTTCCATCATTTTGTCTTTTTTGGTAGATTCTGCGGCTGCAAGTGCGTCTTTTTTAATTAATTCTGCTTCTGATTTTGCACGTTCTTCTAATGCTTTTGCACGTTCTTCTACTAATTTTGCTTCTGCTAATTGCTTATCTACGTTCGCTTTGGATATCATTTTTCCGAATACGAATCCAATTAAAAGTGCTACAACGCCTGCTATTATGGTAATAATTATTGGGTTCATTGATGATTTGCTTTAAGTGATTAAAAATTTATTTCTGTTATTTTTTTATGGAAAATAATCAAAACCATTTTGAATGTTTAACGGAATATTCCTTTAATCATTTCTTTTAAAATAAAAAATACTCCATGAAAATATACAAATTTCGATTTGTAAATTTTCTATGTTTTACACAACGTAATAATAACTATCGAAGTTAGAAGAGTGTAATGCCGAGTTGTTTGTCAAGAATTGCTTCCAATTCATCGAGTTTTGCATCAATGTTGGCATTGGTTGCTTTATTTTTATTTTGCAATACTTCGGCGGTGGCTTGTAAGGCTATCATGGATAAAAAATCCTGACGGTCGCGCGTGAGTAGTGTTTTCTGGTATTCGGCAATTTTATCATTGATGTCTTTAGCGGCCTGTCGCACATAGCCCTCTTCATCCGGCGTGACTTTTAATTTGTAAGGTCTTCCGGCTATTAATAGATTTATGTTGAGTGGTTCTGCCATTATTCTACCAATTTTGCCAAACAATCATCAATTTCTTGCATAAACTCTTTCAACTGCTGTTTGGTTACTGCTCTTTCTTTTTCGGATAGATGTACTTCTTTCGCTGCTTTGATATATTGTTTTTGTTCTATTAAAATATCTTTTTCTTTATTTAGTTCTACAATTTGATTTTCTAAACTAAAAATCTTTTGGGAGAGTTCATTGTTTTGCTCTTCCAATTTCTGATTTTTGTCTAAAATTAGTTGAATTTTTTTAAAAATCCTCTGCCACTTGTCATCAATCTTTGCCATTTTAACGAATTATAGCGTTTAATTGTGATTTATATTCTTCCATCAGTTTTTTCATAATACTTTCAATATCAGTATCTTGAAGTGTTTTGGTGTCGTCTCTGAAGGTGAAACTTACTGCATACGATTTGTTGTCTTTGCCTATTTTTTCATCTTCATAAATATCTACCAACTCAATATTACGCAAAATTTTCTTACCAAATTTCTCTGCAATGGATTTTACTTCTTCAAATTTTACCTTTTTGTCTAATAAAAGTGCCAAATCTCGTTTTACTATCGGATATTTTGGAATTTCTTTGTATCCGATAGTTACTTTTTTAGCTGCTGATAAGATTATATCCCAATTAAAATCGGCAAAAAACACCTCTTGTTTTATATCGAATAATTTGGTAAAAGTTGGATGCACTTTTCCAAACTCTACTATTTTTTTCTCTCCTTTTTTATAGGTTAATGCATACGCAAACATTTCATTTGTTTCTTCCTCCGAAATCATCAAATTAGAAATACCAATTTTTGACAATATAGTATCAACGATAGATTTTAAATAATAGAAATCCGTTTTGCGGGTAGGTGTGTTCCAGTTGCTTGCAGATTTATTGCCTGAAACAAAAAGTGCTAAATGGTTTTTTTCTGTATAATCTGTTTCTTTATGGTAAGATTTTCCAAACTCAAAAAGTTTGACATTGCTGTTTTTATGGTTGATATTATGCGAAACCGATTCCAATCCGGTGAACAACATATTATTGCGCATTACATCTAATTCTACATTTATAGAACTTAGCAAACGCACCCAATGTTCGGCTGGTTGTTGGGTTAATTTTTCCTGATATTTCGATTTGGTGATACTATTATTCATCATTTCATAAAAACCAAGATTGACTAAAGTATCGGCTGTTTTATTGTATAATTTGTCTGCGTCAAAGGCATTAGAAAAACTGATGCTTGCATTTAATTTAGTTGGAATAATCACATGGTTAAAACCATAAATACGCAAAATATCTTCAATCACGTCTGCCTCGCGGGTTACGTCTGCCCGATAGGGTGGCACTAATAAATTCCATGTTTCATCGTCTTCTGATGTATTTGTTATTTGAATTTCGAGAAGAGTTAGGATTTGTTTGATTTCTTTTTTGGTAATTTCTGCACCGGTCAATCTTTTTACATTGGATAATTTTAAAGCAACTGGAAAATATTCGAATGTTTTAGATTCTATTTTGAAGATATCGGAGCTTACTTTTCCTCCTGCCAATTCTGTGATTAATTGTATTGCCCGCCATAAAGCTGGTTCGGTGGTGGCCGGATTTATTCCTTTTTCAAAATGAATAGCTGCTTCTGTGCGCAAGCCATGCCGAGTGGAAGTTCGTCTAATTGTTTTAGGGTCAAAATAAGCACTTTCTAAAAATATTGCTGTTGTATTGTCTTTCACGCCGGAAGTAAGTCCGCCATATACACCACCGATGCACATTCCGTTATTCTCACCATCACAAATCATTAAATCTTCTTCGTGTAATTCAATTGTTGAATTATCTAAAGCAAGAAATTTTGTTTTGGGTGGTAAATTTTTCACCACTATTTTATTGCTTTTTATTTCGGATAAATCAAAAGCGTGAAGAGGCTGTCCGTATTCATGCAATACAAAATTGGTAATGTCCACGATATTATTAATTGGCTTTTGTCCGATTGCTTTCAGTCTATTTTTTAACCAATTTGGCGATTCTTTTACTTGTATGTTTTCAATAATAATTCCAAGATACTTTGGGCAAGCTGTTGGATTTTCTACTTGAACAGAAAAATTTGATTTCAGATTTAAGGTTTCAGGTTTAAAACTTGGAAGATTTAGTTTGTAATCTTCATTTTTTCTGAAAGAAAGTGCTGCGGCTAAATCGCGGGCAACGCCGATATGAGAAAAGGCATCTGTACGGTTGGGGGTTAATCCAATTTCGATAAGCGTATCATTTTCTACTCCAAATAAATCTGCGGCTGTCGTTCCAATTTGTACTGAATTATCTAACACCATAATTCCCGCATGAGATGCACCCAAACCTATTTCATCTTCTGCACAAATCATTCCTAAGGATTCAACGCCTCTTATTTTTGCTTTTTTAATTTCAAATGGTTCTCCTTCAGAAGGAAAAATTTTTGTACCTACTAAAGCAACAATCACTTTTTGTCCGGCAGCTACATTGGGAGCACCACAAACGATTTGTAATGTTTCATTTCCTACATCTACTTTGCAAACAGATAATTTATCGGCATCAGGATGTTTTTCTCGTTCTATTACATGACCGACGACTAAACCTTTTAGTCCGCCTTTTACAGATTCAAAGGGTTCCATACTTTCTACCTCCAATCCAATATCTGTTAGTAAATACTGCAATTCTTCCTTCGTGATATCGAAATTTATATAGGACTTAAGCCAGTTGAGAGAAATTTTCATACAGAAATTTAAAAAAATTATTAGTTGTTAAAATTAAGGAGAATCTTGCGAATCCTTGCTTTATTGTATATTTTTAAGGTAAATATAATTTTATAGAGCAGTCAATTTTCATATTATCTTCTTTTTTTACCGAAATTACTGCTGCTTTAATAAATAAAAACACTAAAATATTGCAAGCAACAAGACTCTCAAATTTATACAATAACTAATATGCTGTTTAATTTTCATCCTTATTTAGACATTGTATTCCGTAGTGCTTGTGTCTATATTTTTATGATTGTCGCTTTCCGGATTTTTGGCAAGAGAGAATTGTCCCAACTGTCTATTGCAGACTTGGTATTGATTGTTTTAATTAGTAACTCCGTACAAAATGCTATGGTTGGCGATAATACTACGCTGGCAGGAGGCTTAACTGCGGCAACTGTTTTATTTATCATTAATATGTTATTGGGTTATGTTATGTATAAATTTAAAAATATTAGAAATTTAGTTCAATCAGATCCAGTGACACTTATCTATGAAGGAAAATTACTAAAAACTCATTTAGAAAAAGTACTTTTAACAGAAGATGAATTGATGGCTGCCGTTCGGGAGCATGGCTCTTCTTCCTATAAGGAAGTAAGTTTAGCCGTATTGGAAGTAGATGGAAATATCAGTGTAATTTCTGAAGAAAACAATAAGATAAAACGCACACAATACAAGAAAAAACGGCAACATAAAACGATGCAGGATATGTGAGAGTGAAAGTGAAAATGAGAGTGAGAGTGAGAGTGAAAGTGAAAATTATGCTTTCGTATATTCAGGGTATTCTGTAAATACTTCTTCTTCTACAGAAGATGTTTCTAATTGTTTTTTTCTGAAAACCCAATAACGTTGAAGGGTGAAATTATATCCTAATGAAACCACTAAATCTACTGCTATACGGCTAATTTTATAATCTACAGCCAAACCTTCGGTCATCATATAAGTTCCCATAGATTTTAAAGCAACACTACCAATCACTACTAAATAAAATTTAGCTAATTGGTTGGTTAATTTTTCATCAGAGGCATTAAAGGTATAATATTTATTGATGGTGAAATTTATTAATGCTCCGATAAATCCGCTAATCCATATAGAAGCAACATAATACACATGAAACCATTCTACACACATTACCATAATAAGATAATCACAAATACCTCCTAAAAAGGCAGACAACTGTGCTTTACCAAAAATGGATATGGATTTTTTATTGAGCATTTCCAGCAGCTTTCAAACGTTTTTCTTCTTTATCTTTTTCGTCTCCTACTTTGATGATTTTAAAAGTATCTACGATATTCATTATATAAATAATAGCAGTAATAATGATGGTAAATATTTTTATAGAGCCTGCGAAAAATATTTCTGCTAATATTACCAAACAAATGATGATTCTAGTTTCTGTTGGGCCTAATGGACCTGGGTCGATATTGTAAACATTGGTCATTTTATAGCGTAAATGCACTATTAACATTGCCCATGCATAACCACACGCAAAAAGAAATACAAAAATTCTATATTCAGGATTTAAGTAAATAAAATATCCTGCACTCATGGCTACTAATGACACCCAATCCATGATGCAGTCTAGAGTAAAGCCATACCACTTGCGAGGTATATCTCTATAATATGCAATTCTACCATCTAATGAATCTCCAAACCAATTCACCGCAAAACCTGCAATAGAAATCAACAAATATAATTTATTATGAAAATGTGCTGCCCCAGCAAACCCTGCAAACACCATGGCAGTTCCAAACATCCCAATTGCTGTAAGCATATCGGGTGTGAGAAATGATGGTAAAATCCTGCATAGAAATAAAATGGTGGGTTGCTCTATTCCTCTTAAGATATTGGTTCTTGATCTATCTATTGAGCCTTTTTGCTTTTTGTCTTCTCCTAAAATACTCATAAGTTGGTTTCTTATTGGGTACAAAAATATGTCATTCATGTTACAAGTAGATTAATACGAAGTCAAATTAAATGCACATTTTCTTATATTTATAAATATACCTATTTATGGTTACTTATATAGGGTTATTTGCTTTTGCAATTATACCATTAAGTCAGTAAGAACACGAAGTTTAAGATATAATCATTGCTTTTTTGCGCTCTTTGCGTGAAAATTAAACCATCTAAAAAACACAAAAAATTGAAGAGGAATAAATATATTGACAGTAACATAAAAATATAAAGCAAAGCAATTATTGGTTAAAGAATATTACATTCAATTAATCATTGCTTCTTTGCGCTCTTTGCGTGAAAAAATAAAACTCGCTAAGACACCATTTTCATTTTTAAAACAGTCTTAGTATTTTCTGTTACTTTGTATCGATCATCTATACGATGATTAACTAACCAGATTAATTTTTCACCTGAAAATAAAACTGGAGTATTTTCTTTTTCGAGTAATGAAAATTTTTCGTCTTTAAAATATTTAGAGAGTTTTTTCTTACCAACCTTTCCAGGTGTTTTTGGTTTGCTCATTCCAAATGGATAAAAATAATCTCCATCTTTGGCATAGCGTAACAAGAGTGGAAACTCTATTTTATCAGCATCAAAATATGCAAAACAATTAGAAGTTTTAATGTTTAACTCTTTGATGGGAACAAGAGAACATTGAATTGTATAGTTATTAAAAACAATTTGATTTGGAATTTTTTCAAACGACAAATAATTTAAAACGTCTATTTCCTTCAACACTACAAAAGCACTTCTTCTATCTACCACCAAACGATGAGAATCAGAAAAAAATTGTTTACCTGAAGTGCTTTTTGCGCTCCGGATATCATATAATTGTCGCACTTGATCCGCATTAAAACCAAATTCTTTCAATAAATGAAATAAGATTGTTTTTCCTGCAGAATGCGTTTCAATAAATCCCATTTTTATTTCAACTATACCGTTTTTTTCGCTCCAACATTTTTTCTTTATTGATTTTAATTGCTCATTTACTAAAATCTCATAATCATTCATTCTATGAATAAAATCCATAGAAGTTTGATATAATGCAGGATTAATTTGATGCATAATCGGCACTACATGATGGCGAAGTTGATTGCGCTGGTAATCATCAGATGCATTGGAAATATCTTCTCTGAAAACAATTTTATTATCATTCGAATATTTCAAAATATCATGCTTAGAAATTTCTAAAAATGGGCGGATAATATATCCGTTTTTAGGTTGCATTCCACTCAAACCTTTTATACCGGTTCCTTTAGCTATATTCAGTAAAATAGTTTCTAATTGGTCATCTAAATGATGTGCTGTAGCTACAAAGTGTAATTGATTTTCTTTGCGTATTTTTTCCAACCATTCATAACGCAATTCACGGGCTGCCATTTGCGTAGATTGACGGTTTGCTTTTTTATAGGCTTTTGTTTCAAAACGAACTGTATAAAATGGCAATGTGTGTGTTTCGGCAAACTCACGCAAAAATTGTTCATCGCCCATACTGTCCTCTCCTCTTAATTGGAAATTACAGTGAGCTATAGAAATTTTGTAATTTAATTTCAATAAAACATCTAATAACACCATAGAATCGACGCCACCGCTGCACGCAAGCAAAATTGGAGTACCTAAATTGGCTAAATTATATTGCTGAATATATGTTTGTGTTCGTTGTTGCATTCGTTAGGTTGTACTCCGTTTAAATATTAAATTATAACAATATGTGATTTATAATTCCAATTCCAAATTCATCTTTGCATTTTTCAATTCACTCAAAGCATGCAAATCTTGCAATTTTTGTGCCTCTAAAATACCTCTTTCATAAATATTTAATGCTTTATTAATCTCATTCAATTGTTCATAAGTTTTGGCTAAATGATAATATACTCCGATGTATTTATCATCTACAACTAACAGTTTTTCAAATAGTTGCACAACATCGTTCCATTTTTGTTGTTTTTCATATTCTTTTGCCAAAGCAAATAAAGCAAAGGTATCATTCGGGTTATTAACAATCAGCGCTTCTAGTCGCTCTATTCTATTTGTATGCATGCATTGAATTAATGAAAATGAATTAAATTAGCAGTTCAAAATTTAAATACAAAGTTATGAAATTTCTAGTATGTATAAGTTTAGTACCAGATACCACTACTAAGATTTCGTTTGTTGACAACGACACTAAGTTCAACAACGATAAAGTTCAGTGGATTCTGAATCCTTATGATGAATGGTACGCATTGGTTCGTGCCTTAGAATTAAAAGAAGCTAACGGAGGAAGCGTAACCGTAGTCAATGTAGGTTCAGCAGAAAACGACCAAGTAATTCGCAAAGCATTAGCAATTGGTGCAGACGATGCTATCCGAATTGACGTTACAGGAGATGCAGATTCATTTGCAATTGCTTCTGAAATTGCAGCCGTTGCAAAATCAGGTGGATACGATATGATTTTGTTAGGCAAAGAGACTATCAGCTATAATGGTTCTGCATTAGGCGGTATGTTGGCAGAATTGCTTGATTTACCTTTCATTTCTTACGCCTCTAAATTAGAGATGGCTGGCAATACGGCTACTATCGAGCGCGACATTGAAGGGGGAGAAGAAATTTTAACCGTTGATGTTCCATTCGTATTATCTGCCGCAAAAGGTATGGCAGAAGCTCGTATTCCTAATATGAAAGGAATTATGAGTGCCAAAACAAAACCATTAACGGTGGTAGCTCCGCAAGGTATTGGTTCATTAACTTCTGTAGTGAAGTATGAATTACCACCTGCAAAATCCGCTTGCAAAATGATCTCTGCTGATCATCCGGAAGAATTAATCAGATTATTACACGAAGAAGCAAAAATGATATAACATGGCAATCTTATTTTTAGTAGAAATAGCAGAAGGCAAAGTAAAGAAAGCAAGTTTTGAAGCTGCTTCTTATGCCTCCACGTATGCCAACCAAACAGGTAAAGAAGCTGTAGGTTTAGCATTAGGCACTATTGATGATGCGTCTTTAAACGCATTAGGAATTTATGGTGCAAAAAAAATCATCCATGCAAATAATGCAGGATTTGACAATTTTGACGCAAGCACTTATGCAAAAGCTGTTGCAGAAGTAGCTACGCAAATAAATGCAGATACTATTGTAGTATCTCAAACATTAACAGGAAAAGCAGTAGCTCCAATTATTTCTGCTCGTTTAAAAGCAGGTTTAGTATCAGGCGCAGTAAGCTTACCAGATGCTAGTTTTGTAGTAAAGAAAACTGCATTTTCAGGGAAAGCATTTGCGTATGTAAAAGTAGAAACTGCTACTAAGGTAGTAGCTATTGTTCCTAACTCCTTTGGTGCTACTAAAGGCGATGGAAGCGCAGCAGTAGAAGCGTCTTCTGTTGCTCCGGCAGCAAGCAGAGTTACGGTAAAAGAAGTAAGCCGTCAGGCTGGAGACATTGCTCCATTACCAGAAGCTGAATTAGTAGTTTCTGCAGGTCGTGGTATGAAAGGACCTGAAAACTGGGGAATTATTGAAGATTTAGCAGCAGCTTTAGGCGCTACAACAGCGTGCTCACGCCCTGTTGCAGATGTTCATTGGAGACCTCACCACGAGCACGTTGGACAAACAGGTGTTGCTATCCGTCCAAACTTATATATCGCAATTGGTATTTCCGGTGCTATCCAACATTTAGCTGGTGTAAATCAATCTAAATGCATCGTAGTAATCAACAAAGATCCGGAAGCTCCTTTCTTTAAAGCGGCTGACTATGGTATCTGCGGAGATTTATTTGAAATAGTACCAAAATTGACAGAAGCTGTAAAAGCATTAAAAGCAAGTCAACACTAAATTTGATGTAGGATTTCAAATTTATGATTTGAGATTTATATATAAAAAGCCACCGAAATTTTGGTGGCTTTTTTATTTTATTTACAAAAACTCCTTTAAACGATAGCGTTTATTTTTTATCTTTACTTCGTGAATAAGATTGAATTAGAAATTATCAATATTACGCAAGGATTTACGCAACACCATTCGTATGCTGTGGTACTGGGCGAAGTAAAAGGAAAACGTAGATTGCCTATTGTTATTGGGGCAAATGAGGCGCAATCCATTGCGGTTGCACTTGAAAACATGCCTCCTGCCCGTCCGCTTACACACGACTTATTTAAGATTGTAATGGATAATTTTCATATTCAATTAAACGCAGTAGTAATTTCCAATTTGATGGATGGAATTTTTTATTCCAAGTTAGTATGCGTGTTTAATGGGGAAGAGCATGAAATTGACTCCCGCACTTCGGATGCGCTTGCTTTAGCCATACGATTTGGATGTCCTATTTACATTTATAGTAATATTTTGGAAGCTTCTGGTATCCTATTAATGGAAGCACCTGAAAATGAACAAGTGCAACGTGTCCAAGAAACTTCTCCAGAAAAATTTTCAGCAGAAACAAATTACAACATCTACACGCTAAAAGAATTAGACAAACTATTGAAGGATGCATTAGCAGAAGAAAGCTATGAAAAAGCAGCTGCTATTCGCGACGAATTAAACAAAAGAGGAAAATAATTTCATTACAAAACGTTATCAGTACTCTACTATTTAAGTCAATCCGTATCGCTAATAAAAATTAATCTTCGCGAGTAATTTCAATATGTGTTTTTTGTGCAATGCGAATCGGAACATTTTCCACTCGACAATTTGTTTTTTCTAATCCAAAGTCTTCTTCCGCAGGCAAGCTGATAGATTTTATCATGTTATAGGATTTAATAAGAAACTGTTCAATAGGATTCAGTTTATTATCGATAGAGACTTTGGAGTTTAAAATTACGTATTTAAAATCTGCCGGATAACCATGTTTACGCAAAGATGGATAATGACTCAATAAATCTATTTCTCCGCGCTTTTCCATATCTTCTACAATTCTAGTAAACATTACGTGCACTTTGTGTTCCACTTTAAAGCCAAATTTCAATCGTATAAAGAAACATTTCTGGGGTATAATCGTTTCGACAGAGTAAGAAGCGCCATAAGGTTCATTGGTAATATCTACATGTACAAACCAATAGGTATCAGCTCTTTTGGGCTTTTTGCGAAACATAGAATAAATGATATTGGAGTCGATATGACGTTTATCATTTGTATTACACATAAATACTAAATTGGTGGCTTCTTTTGGGATAGTACCATCGTTTTGCAAATCCATAATATCGTCTAAATAATCTTTTAATTCTACGAATTCAATATGTTTATTGCGCAATTTTTTTCCTTCTTTAAAAATATACATCAATGTAAAAATTACTGCTGCTATTAAAATTGCAAACCAACCACCGTGTGCAAATTTGACTAAATTAGCAATGAGATACGTAAATTCTATCCAAGTAAAGAATATTAGAAAGCCATAAATAATATATTTGGGCTGGCGTTTTACATACATATAATAAGTTAGGAGCATCGTTGTCATTATCATATTTAATGAAATGGCTAATCCATAAGCTGCTTCCATTCTTCCAGATTCTTTAAAAATAAGCACCACTGTTACGCATCCAAAAAATAAAAGCCAATTAACAAAAGGAATATATATTTGACCTTGAACGAGCGTTGGATAAATTACTTTTTGATTGGGCCATAATTTTAATTTCATAGCTTCATTGATTAAAGAGAAACAACCACTTATTAATGCTTGAGAGGCTATTACTGTTGCCAGTGTAGATATAACAATTCCAATTTCCAAAAACCATTCAGGCATTATCGCATAAAATGGGGCTATATTGCTGTAATCAACATCTTTATGACTAATGACATAGGCCGCTTGACCAAAATAACAAAGTATGAGTGCTATTTTTACAAATGCCCAACTTGCATGAATGTTTTGTTTACCACAATGTCCCAAATCCGAATATAATGCTTCGGCTCCGGTGGTACATAAAAAAACGGCTCCTAAAAACCATATTCCTCCAGGATAATTCAACACCATATTAAATGCATACATTGGATTAAGTGCTCTAAAAACGGAGGGATTCTGGATAATTTGTAAAAAACCAAGTGTCCCAATCATACCAAACCATATTAGCATAATGGGACCAAATGCTTTTCCTATTTTATTTGTACCAAACTGTTGCGCTAAAAATAGTCCAATTAATATTGTTATTACGATTGGAACCGTTTGTATGTGTGGATATAAAATATTTAATCCTTCTACTGCCGAAGAAATGGAAATAGGGGGTGCAATAAATCCATCTGCTAATAAAGAAGCGCAGCCTATTAATGCTGGTATAATCGTCCATTTGGCTTTGTATCGCCGTATGATGGCATACAAGGCAAAAATACCTCCTTCTCCATTATTATCGGCATTTAAAGCTAGAAAAACATATTTAATAGTAACGATGATTGTCAGTGTCCAAAACACACAAGAAACGCCGCCTAGTATCAAATCATCTGTAATAGCATGATTTCCACCAATAGCCATATTCATAATAGCTTTTAGAACATAAATGGGTGATGTGCCAATATCACCATAAATAATTCCAAAGGCTACTAAAACTCCTGCGGCGGATAGCTTATGCAAACCATGATCTTGTTTCTCTGCCATTATAATGTTTTATTGTTTGTATTTTTAGCGAGGCAAATTTAAAGTAATTTATGATTCGAAATAGGTAATTAACAGATAAAAGTTAACAATAAACAGTTATTTATTCGATGCTTTTATCTATATCTTAATTCCATTATATTTGAATTTTAAAAGATAAATTCTAAAAATCAATGATGAGTACAAATAAAATTAAATGCCCTAACTGTGGAACTAGTATAGATATTGATGAAATATTAAGCCATCAGGCAGAAGAAAAATATAAAAAAGAATTTGATGCGAAAAATGCTGATTTTGATGCGAAAGTAAAAATATTTGAAGAAAATCGTTCCAAAGCTCAAGAAGAATACAAACAAAAACTAGAAATCGACCGACAAAAAATCTCCAAAGAGGAAGCCGACAAAGCGAAACTACAGGCAAATGAACTTTTTCAATTGCAGCTAAAAAACCAGCAAGAAGAATTAGAAAAAAGAAAGAAAGAAGTGGTAGAATTAAAGGAAAAAGAATTGGCTTTTCTAAAACGGGAAGAGCTACTGAAAGAAAAGGAACAGGAATTAGATTTACAATTACAACGCAAACTAAAAGAAGAAAGAACATTATTAGAAGAAAAAATAACAAAACAAGAGCAAGAAAAAAATGATTTGCGCTTTAAAGAATATGAAAAGAAAATAGAACAAACGCAAAAAGCATTGGACGAAGCACAACGCAAAGCAACACAAGGCAGTATGCAACTTCAGGGTGAAGTACAAGAATTAGCCTTGGAGGCTCTATTAAAAGAAGCATTTCCTTTTGATTTAATCGAAGAAGTAAGTAAAGGCGTGCGCGGTGCAGATTGCATCCAAACGGTACGCAATAATTTTGGACAGCCTTGCGGAAAAATTATCTATGAAAGCAAGCGTACGCAAGCATTTGCTAATGATTGGATAGAAAAACTGAAAACGGATATGCGAGCAAAAAGTGCCGACATCGCTGTTATTGTAACGCAAACTATGCCCAAGGACATGGATCATTTTGGTGAAAAAAATGGCATTTGGGTTTGCACTTATCCGGAAGTGCGAGCATTATCTCA
The DNA here is from genome assembly GCA_039797705.1 of Bacteroidota bacterium. GTDB lineage: Bacteria > Bacteroidota > Bacteroidia > Chitinophagales > JADIYW01 > JADJSS01. The sequence goes on along the minus strand of JBDKHK010000082.1, from coordinate 21 downwards.
TGTTTTAAGAAATTCGGTATT
>JBDKHK010000081.1:0-3140 GCA_039797705.1 Bacteroidota bacterium | reverse complement strand
AAAGATACAATTAGTGCGTTCAAAGCTATTTTAGATGGACAATATGACCATTTACCAGAGCAAGCATTCTATATGGTTGGTTCAATCGAAGAAGCAGTAGAACAAGCTAAAAAATTGAAATAATGGGGGCATTATGACTACGATGCAAGTCGATTTGGTTAGTTCGGAAGAACAAATTTTTTCTGGTGAGGTGGAGTTTGTTATAGCTCCTGGCTCAGAAGGGGAAATTGGTATTTATCCGCGCCATATTCCATTAATTACTAAGCTTAATCCTGGATTGATCCGTGTCAAATTACCACAAAAGGAAATGCATCTAGTTTATGTTATTTCTGGTGGTTTTTTGGAGGTTCAAGGTAACAAGGTTACGGTTCTTGCTGATGTGGTAGAGCGTACTGATAGCTTAGATCAAGCCAAACTGTTGGAAGAGAAACGTATTGCAGAAGAGCGACTTAAACGCTCTGCAGCAAGTATGGATCGTGATGATGTTAAAGCATATGCCGCGCTTGAGATGATTATTGCGCAATTAAAAGCTGTTGATTATTTACATAAACAATCGCGACGCAGTTAAAATTTATTGTAATGTAGGTGAATTTAATTTTGCGAAAAATGAAGTACCTATGTTACAATAATTGGTAAGGTATTATTTAAGATACACAAAAATTTAATTTGAAAGGTAAAAATATGAAAAAATTATTAGTTGTTTTAGTTGCTGGTTTGTCTTTGGCTGCATGTTCACATGATGCGGGTTCTGCATCAGCTAACGCTTCTGCTACAGAAGCATCTGCTCCTGCTGCAGCAGCATCTGCTCCTGCTGTTGAAGCATCTGCTCCAGAAGCATCTGCTCCTGTTGTTGAAGCATCTGCTCCAGAAGCTTCTGCTGCTAAGTAATAGATAAATTACTTTATGAAATAGCCAAGCATCCGCTTGGCTATTTTTAATAGCTAAGGTAAGATGAAACATATTATAAAATTATTTCAAATATTGAAAAAAGTATTTTTAGGTTATGAAACACCACCTTGTGTTGGTGTTGATATTGGTTCTGCTTCAATTAAAATGGTGGAGTTATGTAAAGACTCATTAAAAATTTCTAGTTATAGTATAAAAGCTGTTGCAAAAAATTTAGTTGTTCATGGTGTTATAAATAACATTGAGCAAGTTTCAGAAATTATTCTTAGTCAATGGCAATTATTAAATTCTAAATATACTCAAATAGCAATTGCAATCCCGTATAATGCGGTAATTATTAAAGATATGGTTACGCCAAAATTTAAGACTAAATATGAATTAGATAACTTTGTTCTTAAACAGTTAATTCAAGAATTAGATACAGATGACATTGATTTTGATTATGTAATTACGCAAGAACATTTAAATGAACAAAATATTTTGGTTATAGTTGCTAAAAAAGAAAAAATTGAAGAGTATCAAGCTGTTGCGCAAATTGCTGATATAAGTATTTCTGCTATTGATGTTGAACCTTTTGCAATTCAATATTTGTTTGATAAATTATTAAACCGCCAACAATTTAGTAAACAAATGATTTTAGTTGATATTGGGCTTACTCGGATTCGCGCATATGCGTTTGAAAAGCAGCGACATGTTTATTTTAATGAAATTAATGTGGATTATTATTCATATATAGAAAATGCTATATTAAACTCTGCCAAAGACGTGGCTTTAAAAGATATAATTGATATTAATAATTTTTTAGTTGATTTAATAAATCAAAATAAAATTAATCCTAATGAGTTGACCGATGTAATTGTAGCAGATGTTAATAAGTTGCTGCAATTAGTTAAGTCTAACTTATTGGTTGAGAAGAAAATTTCTTTATCTACAGATTATGATATTTATTTGATGGGTGGTAACTCACTAATCCCTGGTGTATTGAGGAAAATTAGTAATCTACAACACGTTAAAGTTTATTACGCAGATGAATTTATCTCAACACTAAATAAAAATATTGCACGAAGTGATTTAATTCGGCTAATACCTGCAATGTCTTTGGCTATGTGGGGGCAACAAATTGGCTAGAGTTAATTTATATAATTATCGTGCACAAGAGAATTATTATAAAAAGCTAAGAATCTATTTACTCTTGGTTGTTGGTGTGGTTATTGCCTTATTAGTAAATGTAATGATTTATGGTTATTTACAAATTAAAATAATGTATCAACAGACCAGAAATTCGTTTTTGATTACGCATATAAATATTTTAGATAATCAATTAAAGCCAATTCGTGATTTTAATCAACGTCGTCAACAAATAAGTAATAAAATCAATCTAATTAAAGATATTGATGCACAACGTGATGATATGGTTGCATTTTTTCAACAAGTTGACAAAATAACACCGAAACGTATTTATTTTACAGCCTTAACCTATCAACAAGCACAAGTTGATTTTAATGGAGTGGCGGCAGGTCCATTATACATTGCAGATTTATTGGATAAATTACGCGAGAGTCAAGGTATTTTTCAAATGCCTGTATTAAAATCTAATTCAACTGGCGATGGAAATACATACAATTTTGTAATCAGCGCAAGTGTTAAACCATTTTTAGTCGCAGAAACCGAATCCAATGGCATCAGTAAATAAATTAAAAGTTAAGCCATTTTATTTGTGGGGACTGGCAATTATTTTGCCAATAATAATAGTAATAATACTTTTATTAAGTTATTTTATTTATAATAATTATACAATTGAACAAGCAGATAAATTAAATCAATTAATTCAAGAAGAAACAACCTTGAAAGAAGATTTAAAGGACAAGTATATTTTAGTAAAAAGTATTCCATTATATAAAAGTAAGATTACTGAATTAAATCAATTGGAGCAATTGGTAAATTTACAATTTCCATCATCAGATGCCATTCCTGATTTATTAATTCAAATTAATCAATTGGCGGAGAACTCAAATGTTACAATTAGTAGTTTTGTACCGAGTGCTCAAGAAAATAGTGTTGGGGTTAAAGGCGTGCTATTGAATAGTGGTAAAATGAAAACCAAAATGTTTAATTTAACGGCAGCGGCAAGTTATGTTGATTTCACTAAGTTTATTTTTTTATTGGCTCAATTTCCTCGAGTTTTAAAAATTGATGATGTACGGATTAGCCGAATTGATGAAACTAAGGTTGGT
>JBDKHK010000080.1:0-16081 GCA_039797705.1 Bacteroidota bacterium | reverse complement strand
CAAAATCCTACTTTAATCATCTGTTAAAAATTCTACTAAGGTAAAAATTTATAGTCGCAATCGGAAATAATCTAAAATTTTGTCCTAATGTTTTCAATGCTACATTTATATTATTTTGCTTTCTATATTTTGCAATTAAAAATTTATTGTATTCGAATTGGTTTTGTTTAGTAAATAAATCATATTCTAATTGGGTAATTATATTTTGTTTATAATAATAATCAAAAATTGCTTTACGAACATCATACATGTTTTTTTCAAATTTACCCATTGTATTTACTATTGTACTTCTTGTATCATTACCACTCCAAACTCTATGATAGTGATATAGTTTATCCAAAAAATAAATTTTATAGTGTGCACCTATCCTATAATACAATTCTGTATCGGCTGGTTGTATCGATAAATAATTTCCATATCGTTCTATTATTTCAGTTCTTATCAGTCCATTGCCTTGCTGTGCTAATGCAGGAGTAAACATGCCATTTGTTCCTTTTTTTACTCGTGCAATAAAATCGGTAGAGGTGTTTTTAAATTGCTCTGGTAATTGATATTCTGAATTTGGAATGATTTGGTCGTTTTCATTAACTATTACATACCTTCCGCAAACCATTCCAATATTTTCATCGTTGGAAATAATATTATAGCAATCTTCTATAAAATGTTGTTCCCACCAATCGTCTGCATCTAATTTTGCCCAAAATTTTCCTTTTACATATTCAAGTGCATGATTCCAATTGGGCATCATACCTAAGTTTTTTTCATTTTTATATAATTTTATTCTGGCATCTTTTTTGGCATAAGATTTACAAATATTGTAGGTATTATCTTTAGAATCATCCTCTACTATAATAATTTCTACATTTTGATACGTTTGATTTATAACGGATTCAATGGCTTTCCCTATAAATTTTTCTGTATTGTAAACTGGGATAATGACTGAGATTAAGTCCATAAAATATTTTTTTGAATACATTTCTCTTTTATAGCTTTCAAATTGTTGCTAAAATAATTTCTTTTAAACTATTTCGGTAAAAATTCTTATTGAAATAACAGTTTTAAAAATCGACCTCAACACTATAATTTCCTTTCACTGTAACATTTGCTTTATAACCACCATCTACTTTTGTAACAGTATTAGAAACTACATTGTTTCCAGCTATAATAGGTTCTCCAAACGAATCGGGAATCCAAAGTATAGTAATGCCTTGTGTAGAAGAATTGGCTTCTAAATGCATCGTGCCAGTTTCTGAGTTGGAGGTAAATTTAGTTGGTTTGCCAAAAATTGATAAAGGTCTGGTTCTGCTCAATACTTTTAAATAATTTCCATTTTTATTGCCGGTATAATTTCCATTTTTATCTATTTCAATTAAATGCATGGAAGTATTCTCATAAGCAGTGCCATCCCAACTAATTCCATGCGGGTCGCCGGGAGCTTGTGCCCACTGCCACCAAGTGGAAGAAGAAAAATTAGCGTCTTCATATTTTGCAAATCGTTTATATTTTGCAACATCGATTGCAGGGTTTCCAAAGAAACCAAATTCGCCAATAAATGTTCCTGTTTGATATATTTTGGAAAGACCATACAATAAATCCAATCCTTGTTCTATGGTTAATAAATTAGAAATAGATTCAAAATAATGATGCGGAGCAAAAACGGTATTTTCATCTGTAATTAAATCTGCCGGTGGGATAAATGGTATCGGTGTTCCATTCCACGTTACGCTCATTTCAAAAAATATTACATGCTCATGGGCTTTCACTTCCTGTTCTGCTTGGCGGATAACATTCGTTACTTTTTTATAGTATTTTCCTAATTTATATGCCTCTTCGTTTATCGGCTTATATCCCAAACTTGGTTCATTTATAATGTCATAGCCGATAACATTGGTATATGGTGCGGTTTGTTTCACCAGTACTTTCCATGCTTGTGCGCAAGCTTCTTGAATACCGTTGGTATTGTCCCAAAAATTTTGCCATGCATGCACTACCGCAGGCGCACTTTCTCTGGAGCCATCAGTTGTACAAGTAGAAGCACCCTCAGTAATAGTTGCCCAATTGGGAGCACCATCCCAGCCTTTATTGGGTTTATCGCAAGTTGTCGTAGGAGGCGTTGCTATATATTTTCCCCAAGCATCTTGATGCATATCCAGCATTATATAAATATCGTATTTTGCTGCTATTTCGATAGCATTTTTAAGTTGATTGATATAAGGCTGATTATATTGCCCGCGTTCGGGTTCTAATTTACTCCAACTAAACAATAACCGTACACAATTTACACCGTATTGCGCCATGAGTTTAAAATCATTTTCATCATAATGTTTTGTTGTAGCCACCGATGGATTTGCCTGCCAATAATCGCCCAATACATTATAATTTACACCGCGCAAAAGTACATATCTGCCTGCTTGATCATAGATTCCGGGTGCAACTCCCCGTTTGGCATAAAGCAAATTTTCGGGTGTTTTAAAATTATTTTCTTTTTTACAAGAAATAAAAACGGAGAGACATAGTATTAGTAATTGGATTTTTTTCACTATATCACGAATCTACAAATTTTAATACAAAAACCGTCAAGAAATCTTGACGGTTTTTGATTTTGTTTGGAATAAATTATTCGTTATACTTCTATAAATAACGATAAATCAAATTATCCTGCAACATGTTGTTTGATTAAATTTAAAGCAGAACCTGCTTTAAACCAACCGATTTGTTGCTCATTATAAGAATGTGCTGCTTCTATAGAATCAGATGAACCGTCTTGGTGATTCAATACGATAGTCAAATTCTTACCCGGAGCAAAATCTGCTAATCCTACGATATCAACAGTGTCTGTTTCTTGAATTTTTTCGTAATCTTCTTTGTTTACGAAAGTCAATGCCAACATACCTTGTTTTTTCAAGTTAGTTTCGTGAATACGAGCAAATGATTTTACCATTACCGCACGAACACCTAAATGACGTGGTTCCATTGCTGCATGCTCACGAGAAGAACCTTCTCCGTAGTTTTCATCTCCAAACACCACAGAACCTAAACCCGCTGCTTTGTATGCACGAGCCGTTGCCGGAACTGCGCCATATTCACCAGTTAAAACATTCAGAACGGTATCTGTTTTATCGTTGAATGCATTTACTGCACCAATCAACATATTATTAGAAATATTGTCTAAATGACCGCGGTAACGCAACCATGGACCTGCCATAGAAATATGGTCAGTAGTACATTTTCCTTTTGCTTTGATTAATAATTTTAATCCTTTCAAATCAGTACCTTCCCAAGGTTGGAATCCTGCCAACAATTGTAAACGTTCTGATGTTGGATTAACAACTACCTCCACAGAAGAACCGTCTTCTGCGGGAGCTTGGTAACCTGCATCTTCTACTGCAAAACCATTTGGCGGCAATTCATAACCGGTCGGTTCGTCTAATTTTACTTGCTCGCCGTTTTCGTTGGTTAATGTATCTGTAATTGGATTAAAATCTAATCTTCCAGCAATTGCTAATGCTGTTACTAATTCAGGAGATGCCACAAATGCATACGTGTTAGGGTTTCCGTCTGCACGTTTTGCAAAGTTTCTGTTGAAAGAGTGTACAATCGTATTTTTCTCTTGTTTTTCTGCTCCTTCACGGCTCCATTGACCAATACAAGGGCCACAAGCATTGGCAAATACATTTGCTCCAATTTCATCAAATAGTTTAATAAAACCATCTCTGTTAATGGTGTAATGAACTTGTTCAGAACCTGGCGTAATGGTGAATTGTGCTTTTGATTTTAAGTTTTTTTCTTTTACTTGTTTTGCCAAAGAAGCTGCTCTTGAAATATCTTCATAAGAAGAGTTGGTGCAAGAACCGATTAAGCCTACTTTTACTTCTAAAGGCCATCCGTTTTTCTCCGCAGTTTCTTTCATTTTAGAAATAGGTGTTGCTAAATCTGGTGTGAAAGGGCCGTTCAAATGTGGTTCTAAAGTATTTAAGTCGATTTCAATAACTTGATCGAAATATTTTTCAGGTTCTTCGTAACATTCAGCGTCTGCATTCAGATATGTTTTTATTTGATCTGCTAATGCTGCAACTTCTGCTCTGCCTGTTCCTGACAAATATCTTGACATAGAATCGTCATATCCAAAGGTAGAAGTGGTGGCACCAATTTCAGCGCCCATGTTTGCAATAGTGCCTTTTCCAGTACAAGACATTGCTGTAACGCCTTCGCCAAAATATTCAACGATAGCACCGGTTCCACCTTTTACGGTTAAAATACCTGCTACTTTTAAGATTACATCTTTAGGAGAAGTCCATCCGCTTAATTTTCCGGTTAATTTTACCCCGATTAATTTAGGCCATTTTAGTTCCCATGGCATGCCCGCCATTACATCTACCGCATCTGCACCACCAACACCGATTGCAATCATACCCAATCCACCGGCATTAACAGTATGAGAGTCTGTACCAATCATCATTCCTCCCGGAAATGCATAATTTTCTAATACTACTTGATGAATAATTCCTGCACCTGGTTTCCAAAAACCAACGCCATATTTATTAGAAACGGAAGCTAAAAAATTATATACTTCATTATTAGTATTAATAGCTTCTTGTAAATCTTTATCTGCTCCAATTTTTGCTTGGATTAAGTGGTCGGCGTGTACAGTAGAAGGAACTGCCACTTTTTTGCGTCCTGCTTGCATAAATTGCAACAATGCCATTTGAGCTGTTGCATCTTGCATGGCTACACGATCGGGAGCAAAATCCACATAAGATTTCCCACGCTCAAAACTTTGCAAGTCTTGTGATTCGTGTAAGTGTGCAAATAAGATTTTTTCTGCCAACGTTAATGGACGGTTCAATAATGCTTTCGCTTTGTCCACTTTACCCGGAAACTCCGCGTAAACTTTTTTAATCATATCCAAATCAAAAATCATGGAAAAATATTTTAATAATTAAGAAATAAGTGTTAAATCGGGCGCAAAGATACGGTTTTTCAGATTAAGAACTGGTGAAATTTTAATTTAGAATTTGTATAAATAAATTGAGATTTGGGAGTGTAATATGAGAGAATAATACATTTTATATGACTTTGCTTAAAGTGTAAGCGTAATACAGTAATTATAGTGTGTTATTTTTAAAAACAAATATGTCTATTTTTTACAGGTTACTGAAAACTGTAAAAATGAAATTATAAGTAATCAACAACCCTAAATGTGTTAGCAACGCTTATTGTCAAGCTAAATAACAAGGGTGAAGGAAATGACAGACAGTACAAGCAGTCCGAAATAAGTTGTTATTTGTTTTTTTTGTTACAGTATTCATATTAAATTGCTAAGGCTAAGTTTTAGTTACATTTATTAGATAATATTCAATGCCATGTTTACTTTAATAACACAATAATTCCTTTAATGATTTGGCTTTTATTTAATTCTGAATAATTACAAACTATTATATAGGTATCTTGTGGTGCGTCTTCTCCACTCCATTTATCGGAAATATTATATGTTTCAAATATTTTATTACCCCATCTGTTGAATATTTGCAAATGGTAATCATTTATCTCACAATTTATGCGTGGATAAAACATGTCATTTATTCCATCATTATTCGGCGAAAATGCTGTTGGAAATTGAATACATTTCGTACATTGTTTTGTATTTATCAAGATACTATCTCTGTATTCTCCGCATTCATTCATTGCTGTCAATATATACATACCTTTCTTCGTAATAATTTTAGGTACGGTGGTATCATTATCTTGCCAAATGTATAAATATGTATTATTTTTATTCTCTCCTAATAACATTAAATCATCTTGACAAATTGTAGTATCATTTCCTAGTAAAATAAAGGGTTTGTCAATTACATTTACTTTAATTTCCGCCTTTACACTCTCACAATTATTGATGTTTTGTGTTACATAATAATTTTGTGTGCCAATATTATTGGTAGCAGGCATTGGTGCTTGTTGAGTTCCAATGTTATCATTTTGTTGTGCGTACCAAACAAGATTAAAGCCATTAGCATTGAGTACAACTGCTGTATCGCCAATACAATATTGTTTATTACTTACTGTTGGTGCAATAGGAACTGAATTAATAACTACATGAACAGTATCTGATAAAGTACCACATTCATAAGACACATTTACCCAATAATTTCCTGTTTGCATTACAGCTATGGAAGAAGTTGTATCTCCTGTACTCCACTTATATTTTTGAAAACCTGTATTTGTAAATAATTGTATAGGTTTGCCATCGTTGCACTTTACAGTATCATTAGATACAATAAGCTGCTTTGGTAACATATAAATTACATTAACTGTATCCGTAAGTGCACCACATTCATCTGTAACTTGCACCCAATATTTTCCTATTTTATGTACAGCAATAGTGGCGGTTGTATCACCAGTATTCCACAAATATTTTAAATAACCTGTTGTAGCATTTAGTGTTGCAGTTCCATTTATTGTATCACACAGATAAGCAATTTTATTTGATGGCAATACCACAGGTTGAGTAAATTCTTCTAAGCTAACCATATCAATAAGTAAAGCAGCATTCGGAAAACTGTCATATTGAGTGTTGTGCAACAAATCTTTTAAATTAGTGCTATTGCTGTCTGCAAAATTGCCAATGGTAAGCCAACGTTCGCCACCTTTAGCTGTAAAATAGCCGCATACTTTTTGCCATTTTCCTGTATCTTCTAAATACCTGCCTGCCGGGTTTATGATTTGTGGATTAGCTTTTATAAAATTTCTATTAGAATCAAAACAACTTCTCAAAACCCTATTTTCTGTTAAATACGCTCCGATATTATCCGTTACATATAAGTGTGTAGTATCAGATTGATTTTTCTTTGGTGCACTTACATAAAATGAAACATAATAGGTGTGATTTTTTTTTAATGGAGTAAATTTTGTTTGTATATAGGATCTAAATTCTATACAATCACCTGTTTTAAAAGGAGAACTGCGTATGCTAATTATTGCAACTGATTTTCCATCATAAGGCTCAGGGTAACCATTTTCTATGGATGGAATAGCGCCGCAATCTTTATTCAATAGCGTTACTGAAAATGCAGCTCCGCTATAACTAACATCTGGTTCATTCCAGTATTTTGGAGTTTGATTAGTATTAACAATTGTATCATGTGAGAAAACGTAATAAGTTATCGGACCAAAACAAACATGTACAAAATCTTCAAAACTCGGATTAGTCAATAAGTTTTGAGTAAAACCTTGAAAAGAGACATGACTCAAAATGATATAAAAAATATACTTTTTCATACAATTTAAAAAGCCCGATGCAATGCATCGGGCTAAATTTTTGAAATGAATTATTGTGTTTTGATAATTTTACCTAAATATAATTTATCTATATCGGCACGATAAAAATAAATACCACTTGGTAAATCGTTGGTACTAATTTCTATAGTATGATTTCCTACAGCCGACCAATTATTTTCTGTAGTATTTATAACCTCTTTACCTGAATAATCAAATAATTGAATTTTTACTTTTTTCTCGTTTTCTAAATAATAATTGATTGTCAATTTATCTTTAAACGGATTGGGGAAAATAGAAAAATTGTTTTCTATAAAAGAAATGTCTTCTTCATTCTTAGTAGAAGCCATTCTGTAATATGGAGGATTATCTATTTTAAAATAAGACCAATCTGTGGCAGAACCACATGGGTTTGAAACAGTTAACGTTAATTTATAACATTTACCTAATAAACTATTACAATTTCCACCAAAATAACCTTGGTTGCCATTAATAACTGCTTGATTAAACCCAATAAATGGAATTGCACCACTTGTGATGATTGGAACAGATGCTCCATTATATAAAACACTTAATACTGCACCTGTAGTACAGTTAGCTTCTTCTATTTTATATTGATAAGAGGTAATATTATTGGTAGTACCTAAACCACCTGTACCAACACTCATACCTAATGAATAGCAACCTACTAATATAGGGTTGGCAATATTTTGAGATGGATTATAGTTGGTACTATTTTTTCCATAAATGGTTAAGTTTTCAGTCGGTCCTGGTGTAGTAGCAATTTGTAAAAAGATACAATAAGCAGCAGATTGTGTGTTGCAACTATTTTTTTCCAATATATTTAATTTAAAATATCCTGTATTGCTTGCCAACCAAATACCATTAGAACCCGGTAAATTTTTTAAATCTGAAGGACAAGTTGTTAACCAGGCTGATGTATATATAGCACCGCCAGTTGGTGTTCCTGATGAGTTGGTAGGCGTTAATGTAAGTTGGTATTGTGTAGCACCTGTACTATTGTTGTTTAAGGTAATAGCAGCACAATTATAAAATAAAGTAGCGGCACCACAACTTACATTAGTAGCATTAACTTGAAAAGCAGGAACTGCTGCTGCAACACCAAAAAAATAGTTATAGTTATCGCCATCTATGTTATCAGGCAAGGTATATGGGTTACCATATAAAGACGGAAGATAGCCATTGCTCTGCATTGTCTGTGTAATACCAGATGCAGCTACTGTATTGGTAGAAGTATTTAACCTACCCAAGATACCAGTATTAGACACCACATACATGTAGCCATCTTTCGCACTTTCTATAAAAGAGTTAGAGTAGGTAGTAGAAGTACCTGAAATCTGATTAAAAGTAGTAGAACCAATAGTATTCCAATACAAACCATTATTGGTACATAAATATACTTTTGTATTACTAGCATCTATTTCTACACCATATACATTCGTTATTCCTGATGGAAAAATGTATGATACATAAGGAGTCGTTATATTAAAGTTTCCGTTTATATCTAAACTATAAACATACATATTTTGTCCTGTATAGCTAGAGCTGTGTATAAGTTTAGTACCATCTGATGATAATTCTAATTCTGAAAGATTACTTGTACCACCTGCTGCACTTACAGTGTTTGAAAGTGTGATTCCTGTACTGCTAATAATCCATTTTTTTGCATAATTTAAAGTAACAGTATATAAAAAGCGCGTATTAGTCGTACCTATAAGTTTAGAAATAGCTATGCCATTCTTTTGTTCACCATCAGATAATAATGGAGTAGAAAGTGTAGTATTATAAGTAATTGAAGGTGTGACAGGAGTGCAGTCTATAGTGCTATAGTGTAACTGACATGTACTTAAACCATTTATAAATCCTATTACATAAAACTTTTTGCATTGACCTAGTACTGGCACAATCGCAATTTCATGTGAATGTCCAACTTGATTAGATGCAATAAATGCTCCACCAATAAATGTACTGGTAGCAGAATAAACAGAACCGTCTTTTATGTAAAAAAGCAAATTTCCATTTTCATCATAAGCACCATTAGATACTTTATATTGTGCCGTTGCTGCACCTGTAATGGTAGAAATGCTTGGTGTGGTTCCTGAAACATTTACTTTGTATGGTGGCAAAGTTAGATAATTTGGTTGTGCGAAAGTAGTTGTCATAATTGTACAAATTGTAACAACAAAATACATTATTTTTTTTATAGAATTTTATTTTAAACAATCAAAGATATAAATAAAATTTTGAATTAAAAAAAAATATACGAATTTTTATACTCTATAGAATATCTCAGAAAATTAATCTAAAGAATGTAATATTCCACTTTAAAGTTATACCAATTACTACTACATTTACACCCATGAATTTGGGCGAAATACTGATTTTGGCATTCCAATCTGTAAGGACTAATATAGTTCGTACTATTATTACGTGCTGTATTATTGGCTTTGGAATTATGGCATTGGTGGGTATTCTCACTTCGGTAGATGGACTAAAAAGCTATCTTTCCAAAAGTTTTAGTAGCATGGGTGCAGGTTCTTTTAAAATACGAAACAAAAGCCTCGGTTTTAATTTAGATGCTGATAAAGATGCGCCACCTAAAGTTTTTCGCAGTATCACTTATTTGGAAGCTACTCAGTTTAAGCAAAAATTTAATGACCATTATGCAACATCTGTACAATATATTGGCAATGGGGGTTCTACAGTAAAATATAACTATAAAAAAACCAATCCTAATATTTTAGTTTTCGGCTCTGATGAAAATTATATCAAAAATGAAAATTACAATTTATTACAAGGTCGAAATTTTACGGAATCAGAATTAAAATCTGGAACAAACGTAGTGTTATTAGGTTTTACTACTGCCAAAAAATTATTTGGAAACAATTACACAATTGAAGATAAAATGGTGCGTATTGATGATGTAAAATTTAAGGTAATTGGGGTGTTAGACGAGAAAGGTTCTAGTTTTATTACAACAGATAATTTAGTATTAATTCCATTAATTAAAGCCCGTCAATTATATCCTCAAGACAATCCATCTTATGTGATTAGTATTTTAGGAAATGACCCAGAAAACATGGCTCCCGTGGAAGAAGATGCCATTTTGTTGATGCGCAATGTACGCAAACTGCATCCTGGTGTTGTAAATAATTTTGAATTACTAAAAAGCGATAGTATTTCAGGGATGTTTGTAGAAAAGATGAGCTATGCAACGAGTGCTGGTTTTATTATCGGCATTATCACTTTAATTGGTGCTGCCATCGGATTGATGAATATTATGCTGGTGAGCGTAACAGAGCGAACTAAAGAAATTGGCACATTGAAAGCTATTGGAGCAAGTGCAAAAAATATACGTTTTCAGTTTATTTTTGAAGCCATTGTTATTTGCCAATTGGGTGGAATTTTGGGTATTATTTTGGGTATCATTGCCGGCAATGCGGTTTCCTTATCTGTTGGTGGGGCATTTATAATTCCGTGGATGTGGATGTTAGTCGGAATAACTTTTTGTTTAATTGTAGGATTGATTTCAGGAATTTATCCGGCTTTCAAAGCCTCTAATTTAGACCCAATTGAAGCATTGCGATATGAGTAAATTTGGTTGCCTTAGGCAGTGGTTGAATAGTTTTGGTTTCTATTTTAATTTTAAGACAATAAAAAATGCTGAACTTTCGTTCAGCATTTTTATCTATTTGCAATACGATTATCGCAATACGCGAAATACTATTCCGCTACTACTTCAAAATCAATTTCTGTAGCTACTTCTTTGTATAAGTGTACGGTTGCTTTGTGCGTTCCTACTTCTTTTACTTCTCCGATGATATGAATTTTCTTTCTATCTACGGTTAAGTCGAATTGTTTTTTCAATGCTTCCGCTACTTGAATATTAGTTACACTTCCAAATAATTTTCCAGTAGTACCAGCTTTTGCGCCTACCGTAATTTTTGAAGTTTTCAACTTTTCTGCTAATGCTTTATAGTCTTCTATCAACTTAGCGATTTTTGCAGATTGTTGTTTTTTAATTTCTTCGTTGTGTTTTTTATTTGACGCATTTGCTACCTGAGCAAAACCTTGTGGAATCAAATAATTACGACCATAGCCCGGCTTTACGGTTACTACATCATATTTATGTCCTAAATTAACTACGTCTTTTATTAAGATTACTTCCATGATGATTTTACTTTAAAAGGTCAGTAACATAAGGCAATATTGCAATATGGCGCGCTTTTTTCACTGCTTGTGAAATTTTGCGTTGAAATTTCAATGAATTTCCTGTAATACGACGTGGCAATAATTTACCTTGTTCGTTTATAAATTTCAATAAGAACTGAGGATCCTTATAGTCTATATATTTGATACCACTTTTTTTAAATCGGCAGTATTTCTTTTTGTTAATTCCTATCTTCGGTGAATTTAAGAATTTGATTTCGTCTTGTGTTGCCATGTTATATCTCCGATTTTTTAGTTTTACCACTTAATTTATTTCTGCGTTGCTCTGCAAAAGCCAACCCGTGTTTGTCAAATCTGGTTGTAAGAAAACGCATGATGTTTTCATCACGTCTAAATTCTACTTCAAATTTGCGGATAAATTGAGGATCTACCTCAAATTGCAATAAGGTGTAAAAACCTGTTGTTTTTTTCTCAATTGGGTAGGCTAACTGGCGAATTCCCCAATCTTCTTTGAAAACCACCGTACCACCAGCTTTTTCTATAAGCTCTGTGTACTTTTTTACGGTTCTTGTGTACTCATCGTTACTGAGCACCGGCGTTGTAATAAAAACCGTTTCGTAATTGTTCATAATTGATTAAAATTTAATTACTCCGAAAAATTTCGGACTGCAAAGATATGGATTAATTTGAAAAATAGCTAATTCAATAATTTGAAAAGGAGCGTTTTATGTTAAATTTTAGTAACGCTTTTAAAAAGTAGTAAGTAGGGAGTAGTAAGTAGTAAGTAGTAAGAGTCATCTCACATCTCCTATATCTTCTCTACTCTTTTTTGATGTCTGCCGCCTTCAAAATCGGTCGTTAGGAAAGTATGCACCATTTCTTCAGCTTCATCAATAGTAATATAACGAGCGGGCAAACAAATAATATTGGCATTATTATGTTGACGGGCCAAACTGGCTATTTCATTCATCCAACATAAAGCAGCTCGAATTTTTTGATGCTTATTAGCTGCAATGGCTACTCCATTGGCAGAGCCACAAAGAAGAATACCAAATTCCACCGTCTCGTTTTCAATTGCTTCGGCAACAGCATGTGCATAATCTGGATAATCACAACTTTCCAAACTATTGGTTCCTACATCAATAATCTCTACATTATTTCTTTCTAAATAATTTTTCAATGCTGCTTTATATTCAAAACCAGCATGATCTGAGCCTATTACTATTTTTGTTGGAAAATTCATGGGATAAAGTTATTAGTTATTTGTGATTAGTTATTAGAATTCTAAGTCAAAAATCATAAAATGTGAAAATATTTTTCATTCATCTAATAACTAATAACTTTTATCTATTAACTTTCATGTGTGAACCAAAATTCATTACAGACCAAATTAGAAGCACGTGTATTATTTATAGACATGAATAGTTTTTTTGCAAGTTGCGAACAGCAAACCAACTATTGGCTACGTGGCAGACCTGTAGCTGTTTGTGTTTATACTGGCAAATACGGCTGTGTCATTGCGCCATCTATCGAAGCCAAAAAAAGAGGTATTCAATTGGGTATTCGGCTAAATGATGCTATGAAAATTTGTCCTGATTTAGTGCCTTTAGAAACGAATCCGGAGAAATACAGAACGTATCATGCACGCATTATGAAAATACTGAAACGATATTCGGAAGATGTCATCCCTAGGAGCATTGATGAAGCTGTAGTGGATTTAACAAGCTATAAAAATATTTATCCAGATGTGGTAGCGGTGGCAAAGCAAATAAAAAAAGACATTTTAGAAGAAGTGGGCGATTATTTAAAATGTTCGATTGGCATTGCGCCCAATGCATTTTTGGCAAAATTAGCTTCGGATATTCAAAAACCGGATGGATTGACCATCATAAATCCTGAAAACATTGATAGTGTATTAAAAAAATTAGAATTAACCGACTTGCCGGGCATTGCCAAAGGGATGAAAGAACGCCTGAATAAAGCCGGCATTTATACCCCTTATGATTTACGCCATTCTACTCCAGAGAAATTGAAAGCTGCCTGCAAAAGTATTGTCGGATTGCATTGGTATCATCGGTTGCATTTTCAGGAAGTAGATATGCATGCCACCGAAGAATATAAAAATATGTCTGCCATGAGAATGGTGTCGAAAGAACAGAGAAAAGATTTAGAGAGCTTGAAAAGTATTTTAATGATGCTTTGTCTAACATTGGAAAAACGCTTGATGAGTAAACATCTTTTTTGCAAAAGAGTGCAATGTTTTATAAGATATGAAGATAGGACAAATTATGAGGATAGTTTTCATACAGAACAACCCATACAAGACGGCATGGAATTGTATCATATTTTACTGGAAAGACAACACGTTTTTCAGCAAAAAAATCAACTATTAAAAACTATCATCAACAACAATACTATCAGTATCGGCGTAGTGATTCAAAACTTTATAAATGAAGATTTAGTACAGTTGAATATTTTTGACAATTCGCATTTAAAAAGCAATAAAGCACGAAAAACGGTATATTCTATAAAGAATAAATACGGTTCAAAAACCATCAAACGTGCATCTGAATTAAATGAGGAAGATACGGCAAGTGATGTTATTGGATTTGGAAGTGTAAAAGATGTTAATACCGGTGAATATGGATAAGATTATTTCTGATTTTAGATTTCATATTTAATATTTAATATTTCAGATTTAATAAACAATAAAATAGAACTTTATACTATCTTTATAAAAAATTAACATTATGGGAAAATTTGTAATTAAACTACAGAAAGATGGACAGCACTACTTTAACTTGGTAGCAAGCAATGGCCAAAACATTTTAAAAAGCGAAGCTTACACTACAAAAGCAGCGTGCTTAAATGGAATTGAAAGTGTGAAGAAAAATGCAGCAGACGATAATAGATATGAAAGAAAAGTATCTACCAATGATAAGCCTTTCTTTAATTTAAAAGCTGCCAACGGACAGGTAATTGGCACCAGCGAATTATACGAAAGTGAAGCAGGTAGAGAGAATGGAATTGAAAGTGTAAAGAAAAATGGCCCAGAGGCTACTACCGAAGACACTACAGTATAATCTAAAATGTATATTGATAAATAAAGGCTTGCATTCTGCAAGCCTTTATTTATTTTTATGATTTGGGTTTATCTCTTTTAAACCTTGAAATTGCCATTAATAAAATTCCAAAAAACATGGTCAATGCAACGATTAATAAAATTTGATTAATATATGGAATGGCTGTATAACTGAAAGAAGCAACTCCTTGAACCATCAAAACAAATTCATTAAAAAATATACCTACGGCAAAAAACGTCAAACCAATAAGCATCCATTTGCGTGCTTTTCTATTTACAAAAGAGAAGATATATCCCAATAAAAACAGTGTTATTACTCCCAAAAATACTAAATGCAAATAGGCTATTACGATTGGCCTGAATCCAAATGCCAATTTACTCAGGGCAGGAATATTAGAACCTAACTGCAATGAGAATTTTACAGTTAAAGCAATACCACTTAATAGTAATAATCTCTTGCCGTGTATGCTTAATGTGTTGGCAATATTATGTCTGTTTTTGTATAAAAATATTACCAACAAAACCCACGCATAAAATTGTGCTAAGCTGGCAATGATAATAACAATAAACATCCACGAAGGAAGTGGCATCCACAACGCAGAAAGAAAATAAGCAGGAAAAATAGAAAGCATGAAAAGCCAAAATATTTGTTTATGAACTTTCTCCTGTAATAATTCTTTAGGAACCAAAGTATATAATAATCCTATGCAAACAAATAAAAACCAACCGTTATACTGAAAATGCAAATAATAATACTGTGCTCCTAAATACCAAGTCTGATGAACAATTCTATTGACCATCATGTAGGTTAAAGCGAAAGTACCTGCACTTGAAACAATATTTAACAACAAAGCCCCTTTAAACCAGCTGTGTACAATACTTTTTTCTTTCAACAGATTCAAATCTCTCCAAAAGCTATAAGCAAAAGTATATGCTACAATGATAGATAACATAGAAAAGAAAATTGAAAACAAACCATACCCTTGAATAGGGAAAACTATCAACATACCATAAGCTGCTACTAAATTTGCTACTAAATATTTTTTATAATATGCATATTCATCTTTTCCTGTTTGATTTTGCAAATAGTAAATCATCAATACCATTAGCGTATGGGAAATCCAACCAACAAATGCAAAATTAGAATGAGCATGTAATAAATGTTTTTGATCTACAAAAGGTAATGAATAGGCTATCTTATAACGCAAGATAGAACCAATTGCAGCTACTATACCCAAATTAATAAAAGAAATTTTTAAATATCTTCTTAAAGAATTGTCCATATCGATAAATTTATAAATTAAATTAAAGCAAAGTTAAAGCTCAGCCAAAAATATCAATATGATTTTTGTCATTATTCAATAAATAAACTTTCCCTTTGTCTATATATAAGCCTCCCTTTTTTTCTAATTTTTTTATCACCCTGATAACCGTTTCTACACGCAATCCTGTCATTTCTGCTATTTGCTGCCTGGTTAAATCAATTTTAAATGTTTCATTATAAATAATATCGGGATATTTTTTTTTATACAAATG
>JBDKHK010000079.1:0-38728 GCA_039797705.1 Bacteroidota bacterium | reverse complement strand
TTATTTCAGATTGCTTGCCCATTGTAATAATTTATTTGTCCGAATCAGAATTTATGGATTTTAGAATTTTCAGGATGTATTTATTCGACTGCATCCGTATTGCTTAAATCTTGTTCATTTGGTGAATCCTGCAAATCCTGACGCTGACTATTTTCCATTGGCCGAATCATGCTTTCAATGAAAGTGATCTCTTCTTTTGATAAACCGTATTTTTTGTAGAGTTTTTCGTCTGTCCATTCTTCATTGAAATCCTGCATTGGAACAAAAGAATACACCTTTTTCATTGCATTTTGTGTGATTTTTATCAATGAAACTAATAAATGAAAAAACTTTGTCTGAGTGTAATTTACTACATTTTCTGCTGTGGATTTTTTTGCAAAAGGACCTAATATTAGATATGTTTCAGTGCAACAAGAGTCTGATTCAACTATCAATGGATTTAACCAATCTTTTCCCATGTTACCAACGCCCCATGCTTTAGTTATCAGTACTTTGTAATCCTTTATTAAATTAATATTCTTTCTAATTTTATCTTTTTCGATATAACCTATTCCTTCTCTTTGCCAACCGTTGTAGTAAAATTTAATTGCACCTTTAAATGGTTCTTTCTTGAATTTTGGTTTAACTCTCTTATAACCACCGTCAACTCTTACATCAAAACCGAAAGGGTCATTTGCACTTATAATATCGGCAAAACTTTTCTCTTTTAATACTTGTACTTTATGAAGAATTGATATAGCTTCATTGTATCTTATAAAAGTTTCAGCTCCTTTTTCTAATAAAATTCTTTCGGATTTAGACTTAATTTCACCTCCTTCGTGAGTATATATCATAGATTTCCCATTAAAATCCTTTTCCCATAAGAAATAACAAACACCGCCTTTTATTTCAACGCCAGGGAAACAATCAGAAGCTATAGGAAAATCATGTAATTCTTTAATTCTTTTATCTTTTAGCATTTCATCTCTGAATTCATCAAGACCACGACCGCCTGTAAACCAACGAGAAGGCACAATCATGGTTAAGTATTTGGGATTTAGTTTTTTCGCTTGTTGTATAAACTTATGATAGATAGGAATTGCACTTGAACCCGTACCGCCGCCATCATTTAATTGATAAGGTGGATTTCCAACGATAACATCGAATTTCATATTGAATATTTTTTCAGGTTTGTCTGTGTGAATAAAATTGTAAGCGTAGGTTTCCAAGGCATCTTCTCGGTCGTACACTTCTTGGCTGGCACCGCAATAGGTACATTTTCCATTTGCCCAGGTGTGTTTCATGCTTTTATAAAGTATATTGCCTTGCTGGTTGTCAAAAGCATTGCAAATAGAATATTTTCCATTGGCTGTTTTGGAGCAATAGACGCTACGGCGGCTTAGCAAACTGGTCAATTCGGTAATGGCAATGCCATACAATTGTTGGCTGAAAATGTGGTTAATGCGTTCCTGTTTGTCGGGGATTTGGGTTTCCAAACCTATCATTAGTCGCTTTGCCATTTCACGCAAAAACACACCACTTTTGCTAACCGGGTCTAAGAATTTAGCGCTGGGGTTGCTCCATAATTCTGTTGGTAATAAGTCCAAAATGTCATTCACCAAATTGGGTGGTGTAAACACTTCGTCGTTGCTCAAATTGGCAAGGCAGGAGAGTACATCAGGGTTGTAGCTAATGTCTGAATTATGATTTTTTTGATTCATTTGATTGCCTTGAATTTTTTATTCGTTAATCTTTTAAAGTTCAAACTTGTTTCACCAAAATTGACGAGTAAACCAATTTCTAAATTATAGGCTTCTAAATAGTTTATAGCTTGTGCAAAATGAACGTCTTCTAATTTTGTGGTTGCTTTCAATTCAACAGAAATAATATTTTCTATCAAAAAATCAACCCTTCTTGTTCCTATTTGTTGTTCTCGGTAAAAAATCGGCATTTCAAATTCACGATTGTAAGGAATACCGTTTTCACGCATTTCAATTTCTAACACTCTTTGATAAATGACCTCATGGAAACCGTTACCTAATGTTTTATGTACAGTCATAGCACAGCCGATAATTTTGGAAGTCAATTCGGAGTATTTGTACTGTTCATTTATCATAGTAAATCATTTAATCAGAGAAATCATAGTTCAGACAATTTTAAATAATGCGTTAACGGAAAGTCTTTTCTAATAGGTTCATCAATAGCACCGGGATTTCCTTCATCATTAAAAAATGAATACTGATGTGTCTGCTCTACCAAAAAACGAAAAACATAATCCCTTCTTTTTACCATATCACCGATAGAAAAACTCCATTCTGAGAATACAATTGGTTTTTTGGTTATTGGATTAGTAAAGTCCAAAGCATCACCCCATAGAATATTTCTTTTTAATAAAAATTTTATGCTTTTCAAAAAATCCATTTTCCCATTCGTTCCAAAATTGGAAAGATATATATTAGATACTATTGAAAACAAACGCTCTCTACATTCAATTGCATTATCTTCTAAAATATCTACGCCATAAATTGAAGAAACGGCAGTAAATGCATTTCGTTCCCATTCAATTTGACTTTTGCTGTACCGTCTGTCAACAACGGCTAATTTTCGTCTTAAAACTTCCGCTAAAAAATTACCATTTCCGCAAGCAGGTTCTAAAAAGCGAGCATCTATTCTTTCCGTTTCATGCTTTACCAAATCTAGCATAGCATTCACTTCCCGTTCAGCAGTAAATACTTCACCGTGGTCTGTTACTCTTTTTTTTGATTTTACTAATTCTTGTGATGCCATTATCTTAAATTCTCCAATCAATATTTTACTAAAATAAGATTTAAATTTTAAATAAAAAAAATCACCCTTGTGGAGTGATTTTTTATAATGATTCAAATGATTTCAATTTTTAGAAAGGTAAATCATCTTCTATAGGAGCTGCCGGCGGAATGTCTGCTTCTGAATAGGATGGAGCTTTGTATGAAGTTTCCTTTTTAGGAGCAGCGGTATTGTTTTCCGTTTTATTAATTCTCCAACCTTTTACATCGGTGTACCATTTTCCATTAAACTCACGGCTTTCTACGTCCGCTTCAATAGAAATATCATTGCCCTGCACAAATGATTCATGGTTGACCAAATCACTCCAAAACTGTATAGCCACTTTTTTAGGATATTTACCATTCTCCATTTCTAAAACAATTAATTGTTTTTGCCAAGCGCCATTTCTGCCTTCACCGGATTCAACCGGTTTTATTTCATAAACCTTTCCTTTTAATTCCATTTTTTAAAATTTTTACAAAAATAATAAATATGTGCTGTTCTATTGAATTTATAATCAAATAGTTTTTTGAAAAACTAAATACACTTAACGTTGTTTAATCTTTCTTAAGACGTTCAGAGGTTTGGAACAAAATCCGTATATTTGCACCGTGGAAGAAATACAAAAAAATATAGAAGCCATTATTTACGCTGCCGAAAGTCCGGTAAAGGTGGAAGAATTGGTGACGTATTTTAACAAATCCTCCGAACTTGCTTACTCACAAGAAGAAATAGAAGGAATTCTTTTTGTTATAAAAGAAAAATACAACAATGAATTATTCCCTTTTGAATTAGGTGAAGTAGGTGGAGGGTATCAATTTCTTACAAAACCTGATTACCACACGGCTGTTTCAGGATTTTTAAATAGAAATACCGTCAAGCGCCTTACTACCGCCGCCTTAGAATCTTTAGCTATTATTGCGTACAAGCAACCTGTAACTAAAAGCATTATTGAGACAATCCGTGGCGTAAATGCAGATTATACGGTGCAAAAGCTGGTAGAAAAAGAATTAATTGAAATTGCAGGCAGAAGTGAAGAGCCCGGCAGACCATTATTATATAGAACAACACAACAATTTTTAGATTACTTTGGTATTAATTCATTAGGAGAATTGCCAAAATTAAAAGAATTCGAAGAACTACAAAATCAAATAGGTGAGAAAGAGAATATCGAGAGCGCCGATTCAGCCGCTGACATCGCCCAACAAAACTAATTTCCATAAGAGCAGCAAGCATAAGAATTCCTTGGCTCTAAAGAAAGACCCGTTTGCTTATAAAATTGAGCAAGCAGTAAAGGATTTTACCCCTCCGAAAGAAGAAATTTTTTCAGACGAAACCCGATTGAATAAATACATCTCTAATGCAGGAGTATGCTCCAGAAGGCAAGCCGATGAATATATAAAAGCTGGATACGTTACTGTAAATGATGAGCAAGTATTAGAAATGGGTTATAAAGTAAAACCTAAGGACATCGTAAAGTTTAAAAACAAAAAAGTTCAAGGAGAGCGTAGGGTTTATATTTTACTAAACAAACCAAAGGGTTATTTAACCACTGTTTCTGACGATAGAGAACGAAAAACGGTGATGGAATTGGTGAATACGGTAAAAGATGCACGCCTATATCCTGTCGGTCGTTTAGATAGAAATTCTACCGGCGTTTTAATATTGACCAACGACGGCGAGTTGGCTCAAAAATTATCGCATCCAAGCGGAGAAGTCACCAAAGTATATCAGGTGGAATTGGACAAAGCTCTAGATCACAAAGACTTAGTAAAAATTCGAGAAGGGGTAGAATTAGAAGACGGCAAGGCAAGAGTGGATCAGGTGGATTATACATTGCCACGTGGAAACGATTGCCATGTAGGAATAGAGTTGCACAGTGGAAAAAATCGTATTGTGCGCCGTATTTTTGAAAGTTTAGGATATGAAGTAATGAAATTAGACAGGGTTTTATATGCAGGCCTAACTAAGAAAAATCTACCGCGTGGAAAATGGCGTTTCATGACTGAAAAAGAAATTATTTTTCTAAAATATTTTGTTTCTAATAAGAAAGAGAAGAAACCGAAAGAAGTGTAACAATTCAACTATTTTAGAATATTTAACAAAAAAGTCTAATTTTATACCTAAATTTGAATAGTTCAAAACCTTTATTTATAACATGATAGCACAAAAACATACTGAAAGTCAAATGAATAATTCAGAAATGGAAAGTTGGTTTGATGATGTTATTGCTCAGATAAAAACAGATAGATTTCAACTTGAGACACAAACTGCGTCAGTAGAAAAAGTAGAAATTTATAATGATTTTATAGATAATAATACAGATAAAATATTTGATAGATTCAGTGTTGGTTATAGGATGCATTACATATCAAAGGTTGTAATTGATTATATCAAAGAATTAACAACACGATTAAAAACATCTATAAAAGATATAAAGATAGCTTTAGATTTTTCTAATAACAAGTTATTAGTTTGGGCTGTTATTCCTACAAAGAATGAAGATTATTACGAACAGGCATTAATCTTATCAGAGGCAAAAGTAAATGCAAAATATTTTAATAATGGCTTTTGTATAACTTCTACGATTGTTAATTTAGAAGATGATTTGTCAATACCAGACCAATATAAATTATTGACAAATTAATTTGTATTCTTCATGGCATTGTATTCTGAACATTTAGCTCAAGCAAAAAGCAATTTAAAATTTTTAGAAAAAATAAATAAAGACAATCTGGCGTTTTGGGATTGGAAAGTTACTGTATGTTTTATTCAGCATTACACTTAATAAATGCACATGTAAATAAGAAGACAGGTTTAAATTATAAATCTCATGAAGAAATCTCTGTTGCAATAAATCCCAACACAAGTATCTCATTATCAAAATTACCCGAATTTGAATATGTTGCATATATCAGCCTTCAGAATTTATCACGTCGGTCAAGATATTTATTAAATGATTCAAATAGAAGAGATAATACTGCTTGCTTTACTACAGATTTACATTATAAAAAGGCAATAAAAAACCTACAAATAGTTATTGATTATTTTGAGAAAGAATACAATGAATCTATTTTTGAAATAAATATCTTCTGTCCGAGTTTGACAGAAAAATTTAAACATTTTCAACAATGATTTATGTTACCAGAACTTAATTTTTCCGGCAGCAAACCAGCACATGCGTAAGAGCATCCAACCGTTGGTGAAACGAGAGATATTGGTAGTGCCGTAAGTACGCTCTTTATAGCGTATCGGTAAATCTATAATTTTTAAATTCAGCTTATAAGCACCAAACAATAAATCGAAATCACCAAATGGATCGAAGTCGCCGAAGAATTTTCTATTGACTGTTAGTTTTAAATAATCTTCTCGGAACATTACTTTTGTGCCGCACAAGCTGTCTTTGATGGGTTGCTCCAACAACCACGAGAACACATAAGAGAAAAATTTATTTCCCAGTGTATTTAAAAATCTCATCGCTTCTTTATCCATTGGATATACCAACCGCGAGCCATTAATAAATTCGCCTTTGCCGGTAGCAATGGCATTGTAAAATTTCGGCAACTCTTCCGGTGGCATCGTAAGGTCGGCGTCCAATATCATCAGAATATCTTGTGTGGCAATTGAATAACCTTTGCGCACGGCATCTCCTTTCCCCTTTCCTGTTTGTTGTGCAATTTTTATATCATGCGTAGCCGCATATTTTTGTTTAATTTCCTGAATTTTTTGCCAAGTATCGTCTGATGAATTTCCTTCTACAAATATTATTTCTTGATGTTTACCAAATTTCGGCAAACGCAAAATAGCGTTCTCAATATTGCCACTTTCGTTGCGCGCAGGAATACAAATACTCACCGAATATTTTTCCGCTACTTGTTCTTCGGTGTAATTCAACATCGGTCGGGCAAACAAAAACTGATTTAAACAAAGCGACTTAAATAAAGGAAGTTTGGCAATATATTTATTCATCAGCCACGAAAGAATTGGAATATACACCGGCAATAATAAACGTTTGTTTTTGCGGTAGGTTTCAAATCCAGATAAATATAAAAGATTGGAAATGTCTGCCGCATCCAGCCAGTTTTGTTGCGGCGATTTTTCTTTGTATCCAACTAATTCTCCTGCATTTAAAATGGGCTCCCAGTAATGATTATAATAAGAAATTATGATTCGAGTATGCTCGTGACAATTCTTTTTTAAAGAATAAAAAACATCTTGAATATTATCTAAGTAACCAATGATATTATTAAAAATAATTACATCAAATTTTTTATCTAATTCAATGTTTTCGGCATCCATTACATAAAAATCAACATTATTAAATTTGCTTTTGGCAAGTTCTATCATCTTTGTAGAAAAATCGATTCCCGCTCTGTAGCTTCCTTTTAAATCACTGATAGTTTCTCCAAAACCGCACCCAATTTCCAAAACGGAATCGGAGTCGGAAATAAAAAAATTGCAATAATTGATAATGTCATTTCCATAATAAGAAAATCGTTTTCGATATTGCGAATATTTATCGGCAATAGCTTCGAAGTGATGGTATATAGCTTGTTTTCGGGACGATTGCATTTTTTTATTGAGGATTCAAAGCAGCTTTTAAGCTGTCGATGTATGTGTAATTAATTTTATAGAGTTGTGCCTTTTCCAAGTCACCTTCTTGATGTACAAATTCAAATGCTCTCGGGTATTTTTGTTGGATATAAATAGCATACCGATGCATGGTTCCAATAAATTGCCCTTCAATATACATGTCAGGATTTAAACGCAATTCAGGCAACATTATATAATTTACCTGCGATGTTCTTAATGGTATTAACAAAGAATCAGCATTTTCTGTTGGCGTGTTGTATATCGGATAAAATTCTTTCCCTTCCGAAAAAATAAAAGACATCGGTGCTTTTCTAACAGCAATAGATTTGGTATCATTGGGAAATTGTTGCGCACACCATTTTGTCATTTTTATATAATTCTGCCAGTCTGGAGTATAGCCATACGTTGGATCTCCAGTAATGTTTTCTATAAAAACAGGTAACTTTTGGTTGATTTGTTTAAAGGTAGCTTTGGCGCTCGAAATAAGCAAAATAAAAAACACTACTAAATATACATTTTGTAAAATTTCTAATTTTTCTCCGTAGTAATACAATAAGTAAAACACGTTGAATAAAATAAATGGAAGATAAATCATGATTAATCTACTTTGTCCCCAGGAAGTATGCAAGGATATAAATGTGGCAGCCAACAAGCCTGCAAAAAATAAAGTAGAGAAAAGTAAGGCGTATAATTTTTTAGAAAACATTAAATACGCCGACCATACCACAATGCCGATAGTAAATAAAGTGAGTGCAATATTATTTGGCGACATTTCTTCTCTAAATCCTAAAATAAAATATAAACGAGAAGAAATATAAATTTGACAATTTTCCCAAAAGCGAATCACCAAACCCGATGTTGTTTCTTTTCCTAATTGTGGCTGGTAGGCATCTTTGTTGAACATCTTGCTGCCTTGCGAAGTGAATTGGGAAGCAGATAAATGCCAAATATGTTTTAATGCTAAATTGTAAATAAAATAAATAACAACAAAGCTGCCAGCCGAGATAATTGATTCAATGTATTTTTTTCTGTAAATTAAAAACACCACTAAAATACCCAATGCTGCTAACGCAACGTTACGTGTTATCATCAAAATAAAACAAAGAAATCCTAATAAAATGAAATGAATAAAATTGCTTTGAAGTGAATATTCTGCTTGGTCTAATTTATCAAATACTTTAAAGAAAAATAGTAAGGCAAGTGCAAACATCATCAATGAAAATGTTTCGGTATAAGTAAGACTGGCATATACTAAAAACTGAGCATTGATAGCCGTTAATAATAAGGCAGGAAATAGAATAATATATGGGATTCTATCTTTAAATGCTTTGTAAATAAAATAAAGTGCAACGCAAAAGAATAGGATAGAAGATGCTTTTAATAAAAATAATTTCACCCCCAAAATTTTAATTAAAAAAGAAAGTATGATGGGATAAAATGGAGCTGTTTCGGTGTAATAATAACCAAAGAAATTTTTGGCATAATTAGCGCCGGCTTCTATATATAAAGCATCATCGTTGGCAGTAGAAATTTTATTATCAAAACTTAAAAAAGAAAAAACAAAAGCGATGAATGTAATGGCAATAATATACGTTTTCTGGTGATTTTTTAAATGCGTTTCCAGCGAATTGAAAATAGACATTTTGTTTGCAGCAATAGTTTTTCGAGCAACTCTTTTGGCGCTGTTGTCATTGGTACTTTCAGGCTTCTTTGTCGGTACTCCTTTTTTAGAATGATATTTTGACATAGTTATTTGGTTAAAAATAAATTGAAATATACATCTTTTTCTTTGGAAGCATACGTTGCAATGTCTGACTTGTTAAAAGGAATAAGTTGTGCCGCTTCGCATAAAAAAGGATTCAATCCATGTTGTAAAAATAAATCAATAAAATCAGCACTGCTTACGCCTGAAAGTTTAATTCCATAAGGATAAAATTCTGTGAGAATGTTTAGGTTGCTATTTTTTTGTAATACTTGCTGCATGCCTTTAAAAGCAAAATATTCATACCCTTGAATGTCGATTTTTATAAAATCTACTTTATGATTTGGAATAATGTCATCTATGGCAACACATTCAATATCCGTAGTAGAAGTATAATTTTCTGTTGCATAAGTTTTGTGATCTACATTTAATAAATCGGAATGATACAACGTTATTTTTCCTGTTTTGTCGCTTACGGCTTTATTAAAAAATACTACATTTTTCAGGTGTCCTGCATTTTTTATAAGGTATGTATAATTGGTTTTATCTGGTTCGAAAGCATAAACCTTACCATTTTCCCCAACTAATTTAGATAAAATTTTGGTGTAAAATCCAATATTTGCACCAATATCCAACACGACATCTCCTTTTCTAATATGTTGTTGCATTAAGGCAATTTCTTGCTTGTCCTGTCTTCTTTTAAAATAAGGATAAATGAGATTATAAACAGGAAATACATTCTTGTACAAAAAATCACCCAGTTTTATAGATAAAGTCGAAGGCATATTTTAGTTGTGGCATCAGTGGTAAGTCATCAGTAAAAGCATTTTCACTTTCACCCACACTCTCACCTATTATATTATTTTTTCAATCCAATTTCTCTCAAGCGTTCATCTAAATATTCTCCGGCGGTAATGGGTTCATAAACCAACGGATGTTCTACATCTATACAAGATTCCAAGCAATCTAATTTTACTTCGCTTCGTGGATGCAAAAAGAAAGGAATAGAATAACGATGGGTATGCCATTTTTCTCTCGGCGGATTTACTACACGATGGGTGGTAGATTTTAGTTTATTATTGCATAATCTTTGTAACATATCTCCAACATTCACCATAATTTGATGCGGTTCAGCTTTAGCATCGTGCCAATTGCCCTCTACATCCATTACTTGCAATCCATCCGCACTGGCACCAACCAACAACGTAATTAAGTTAATGTCTTCATGTGCTTCTGCCCGAATGGCGGATTTTGGCTCTTGTGTAATTGGTGGATAATGTATAGCACGTAAAATGCTATTGCCATTATGTATTCTTGGATCAAAATAGTTTACGCCTAAATCCAAATATTCTGCAATGGCTCGTAATAAATGTCGGCCGCTGTTTTCAAAACTTTTATAAAGTTGTTTGCCTGTTTCATTAAAATTTGGCAACTCATCTACTTCTAAATTATCGGGATAATCAGCAGCAGGCATTATTTCTCCGTCTTCAATATATTGCCCAACTTGCCAGAATTCTTTTAAATCCGGCACTTCGCTTTGTTTTGCTTTTTCTCTTCCAAAAGAAGTATAGCCACGCTGTCCGGCATATTCTATTTTTTCGTATTTTAATTTTGTTTCAACCGGCATAGCATAAAACTGTTCTACCAACCCATAGTATTTGTCAATTAAATCTTGAGGAATACCATGATTGTCAATAGCAGCAAATCCAATTTCAGAATATGCTTTTCCGAATCCTTGAATAAAACGCTGTCTTTTTTCTTCATCACCCGATAAATAATCGGCTAAATCTAATACTGGAATATAACTCATGTTTAACTCTTTGTTGTAAAGATAAGAATTTGTATTTAAATCATCATTCTACCCCTTTTATTTGAAAAGGCGTTAAATCATAATTATATTGAATGGCTTTGTTCTGTAGGCTTCCAAAAAAATGTTTATTTTTGGTCTTCAATTATCAACTTATGGTGAAGACATATATAAAAGAAATTTTAGAAAACGGAAAATTAGACAGTGCAGTAATCATTCGCGGATGGGTGCGCACCAAACGTCAAAGTAAAAATGTAACTTTTATAAATATTAGTGATGGAACAACTATCCACACGATTCAGGCAGTAGTAGAAGGAGAAACGATTTCAGAAGAAATTTTAGCCAAAATATCTACCGGTGCTTGTTTGGAAGTGCACGGAAAATTGATTGCATCACAAGGCACCCAAAAAGTGGAAGTTCAAGTAGAAAACATTAGCATCTTAGGCGAAGCAGACCCGGAAAAATATCCAATTCAACCTAAAAAACATTCTTTAGAGTTTTTGCGTGAAAAAGCACACTTGCGCCCACGCACCAATACTTTTGGTGCTATCTTGCGTATTCGTCATGCATTGGCATTTGCTATTCATAATTATTTTAATCAGCAGGGTTTTTTCTATTTACATACACCAATTATCACCGGCTCAGATGCGGAAGGTGCTGGCGAAATGTTTAGAGTAACTACTTTAGATGCTCAACATCCACCAAAAACGGAAGATGGAAAAATAGATTATTCACAGGATTTTTTTGGTAAAGAAACCAACCTTACCGTTTCGGGTCAGTTGGAAGGAGAGTTAGGCGCAATGGCATTGTCTAAGATTTACACATTTGGACCAACTTTCCGTGCAGAAAACTCCAATACTTCTAGGCATTTAGCAGAATTTTGGATGATAGAACCAGAAATGGCGTTCTATGATTTGAATGACAATATGGATTTGGCAGAAGATTTTTTACAATATTTGGTAAAATATGCATTAGATAATTGTAAAGATGATTTAGAATTTTTAGATAAGCGTTTTGCCGAAGAAGAAAAACAAAAGCCAACGAACGAACGAAGCGAGTTAGGATTGTTAGATAAACTTACCTTCGTTGTCGAAAATAAATTTCACAGACTTACCTATACAGAAGCTGTTGAAATATTGAAAAATGCTAAAAAGAAATTCCAATTTCCAGTGGATTGGGGAACAGATTTGCAAAGTGAACACGAACGTTATTTGGTAGAAAAGCATTTTAAAAAACCAGTTATATTGACAGATTATCCAGAACATATAAAGGCGTTTTATATGAAGCTGAGCGAAGACGGGAAAACCGTTCGTGCTATGGATGTATTATTTCCAGGTATAGGCGAAATTATTGGAGGCTCCCAAAGGGAAGAAAATTACGATAAATTAAAAAAGCGGGCCGAACAATTTGGCATCGAACAAGAAAGTATATGGTGGTATTTGGAAACCCGAGAATTTGGAGCATGCCCACATGCTGGCTTTGGGTTGGGTTTTGAGCGTTTAGTATTATTCGTTACAGGCATGAGCAATATCCGCGATGTTATTCCATTCCCACGTTATCCAAAAAGTGCAGAGTTTTAATAGTCAATTTAAGGATTTTATTTTTTCAAACTACATTCCATATAAATAGGAAAATGGTCTGAAATGGTATTGTTATATAATACTTTAAATTGCTGTATATTAAATGAAGGCGAAGTAAGTAAATAATCTATTCTCAAAAATGGAAGTTTGCCATTGTAAGTGCTGCCAATTCCAAAGCCTGCATTTATGTGCGCATCTTTAAAATTTTTAGAAATGGTATTGACTACATAAGAATTGGGTAGGTCATTAAAATCGCCACACAATATAATAGGTTTGGTTTGTGCATCAAGAAATGCTCTTAATTTATCCGCTTGCTCTGCTCGTCGCTCAAAGGCTTTTTTTAATTTCGTGAATATATTTTTTGCTGCAAATTCATCCACATTTTGGGTAGCTTTAAATTCTTCTATAGTTTCATAATCTTGTATGCCGAAATAAATAGATTGTAAATGTACATTTACCACACGGACAATTGTATCTGCTATAACAATATCCGCATACAATCCTTTAAATGGTTTTTTTCCATAGCTGGTTTTGAACGTTTGTTTTATAATTTCACCATGTTCTTTTATCGGATATTTAGAAAATACCGCAATGCCCCACTCATCCGTATTTCGAAGTACTAATTCTTTGGTGAAATAATAATATTTATAACCTAATGCCTGCAATTGTTTAATAGTGCTGAATGTTTTTGTAGTGTCGTTATAAAATTCCTGAAATGAAATAATATCTGCATTTTGTTCTTTTATAGTTTTAAAAATTTGTTCTTTAGAATGTATATTTTCACTCCAATTATACAAATCAAAATCGCGCACATTGTATGATAATACTTTGATTGATTTTGCTGTTTTATCAATTTTTGGTTTTCCGATATTAGTGGCAAATAATTTAAACAATTGTGGCAAACAAGCAATGATGACAAATAAGGAAACCATAGCAAAATGTCGCTTGCGCAATATCCAAATAATGACAAATATAAAATTGATAACGACAAGTGTAGAAAGCATTAAACCAGCAAAAGGCAAAAACCAAATTTTATTCGGACTGATATAAGATGCCGATAAACTAATGAGCAACAACAAAACAAATATAATGTTGACAGTTCTTGAGGTAAACGATAAAAGCCATTTCAAGTATTTCATCGAAAACAAGATAAGCAAACTATTCTTTTCGTATAGGTAATGAACGTTAAAAAATTATTCTTCTTGACTTATTTTAAATAAAAATTCTTTTTCTTCCTTCGTTAAGCTATCATAACTGGAACGATTTATCTTGTCTAAAATTTCATCTAATCGTGCTTGTTTATTGATGGTTTCATTGTTTTTAGCCGTATGCGTAGTTTGTTTTTTTGCAGTATATGCGTATTCTTTTTTATACTCTACTTTTAAGTTTTTCTCCTTAGAAAATAAATTGGAAATATAATCAGTGAAGGTGTAAAATGGACGCGCAAGATCTGTTCCTTTTCGTAAAAAATAAATGTATAAATATCCAAATAAAGCACCACCAATATGCGAAATATGCCCACCGGCATTTCCATGTTGAATATCAATTAAATCAAAAAGTAGATAAGCAAATACAATCCATTTAATTTTTATATTTCCAAAAATAACAAAACGCAATTCATAATCTGGAGCAATAGTAGCAGCGGCAAAGGCAATAGCCATCACAGATGCAGAAGCTCCGATACAATTAGCAATATAAACAGTCTCTGAAAATGCAGGAAAAATATTGTATGCCAATACATACATTAAGCCACCAAAAATACCACCATATATATATAGTGGAAGGATTTTAGTTTTGCCAATTAAATCTTGCAAGATTTGCCCAAACCAATACAATGCAAGCATATTCCACAAAATATGCCAGAACCCATCTTGCACAAACATGTAGGTAAAAATCCCCCACGGATGTCGAATAAAATTATGGGGAGATGCATATAAAGAAAGGAAACTGACGATATCGAAAGGCGTTTGTTTGGCAAATAACATGAAGGGGAGTGTAATCAAATTGATTACTAAAAATATAGCGATGTTTATCAGGATTAATCTAATTAGATTAGAACCATAAACATATTGCCATTTTATATCTTTCCAAACAGACATATTAGTAGAATCTTTGTTTGTTGGTTTTGTTCCAAAATAAAACTAATAAAAATCCAAATATTGCGCCACCAATATGTGCATAATGCGCCACATTGTCCAGCCCCACTTGTGCAAAAGCAATATCATAAGCGATAATTACTAAAGGAATCAGGTATTTTGCTTTTATTGGAATGGGTAAAAATAAAAACATAAGAGGTGTGTTTGGAAATAAATATCCAAAAGCCGCCAGCAATCCATAAATAGCGCCACTGGCACCCACTAAGCTTTGATAATAAATTTGTAAAACAGCTTTCATGGCATCAGGACTAACTTGCATTGTGCTGCTTAAAAAAACAGTTCCTGTATAAAAATAGCTAATGCCAGCACTGATAGCTAAGTGAAAGAAAATAGCACCCAATCCTGAAAAAATATATAAAAAGGCAAATCGTTTGCTGCCCAAAACACGTTCATTTTCTAATACGCCACCAAAAGTAACCAAGGCATACATATTGAAAAAAATATGCATAAATCCTCCATGTGTAAACATGTGTGTTACCAATTGCCAAGGTTTAAACTCCGGATTGGTAGGATAATGCATCGCCAATATATTGGTAAGATTGTCGCCATAAATTAAACAAGCGATAAATACTAAAATATTTATCAATAGCAGGTTTTTAACTACCGGTGAATTGTCTAATATTCCTCTAAATTGACCTAAACTCATATTCGTATTTTAATGCTCTCTTTTAAAGTTTAATTATTAAATTTTCTCTCTATCTCGTCAAAAGTATATTGCACAAAGGTGGCAATTCCAACCGGATTTATAGTCGGTTGCTCACACGCAAATAATTCATCAATCAATTGCTGCATAGATTGGTGGTCTAATATTTTACCAGGTTTTATCGCAGTTTGATAGGCAAAAGTTTTAGCAATGCTTTTGCGTTTATCAAAATCATCCATTTTAGCACTCGTTTTAAAATCTTCCAACAGTTTTTCCACCAATTGAATTTCACTTTCATCGCTCAAATCACTTGGCATGCCATGTACTACAAAAGTAGTCCCGCCAAAAAATTGTATGTCAAATCCCAAAGCTTTCAATTCCGGTAAGATAGTTTTTAACAACTCTGCATCACTATTGTTTACTTCTAAAGTTTTGGGAAATAAAATTTGCTGAGTAGCAGAAGGTTGAGAGGCTAAATTGCGTAAGTATTTTTCATACAGAATACGCTGATGTGCTTTTTGTTGGTCAAGCAATACAAATCCACTTTTTATTTGTGTAAGTATATATCGGGCATGCAATTGAATCGGCTCAAAACGTTCATCTTTAAAGGGATGATTGGAAATTTCATTTTCACTTTCCAATGCTTCTAATTGATCCATTTTACTTTTGACCGTAATGGAACGCACTTCCGTTTCTTCGTCTATTTCGTATAGTTTTTTCCAATGTTCAAATTGGTCGCGTTGTGGTGTCGGCGGAATGTCTTTGTCAAATGGAGAATAGTAAGAACCTTTTGTGCCTTGTTCATTGTTTAATTTTGACTGAATCACCTTAAAAGGCTGTTCGGTATAAACTCGCTCGTCCACTAATTGATGGAAGTTTGCCTCATGTTCAAAATCAATGGTAGGCATTACACTGTATTGCGACAGTCCATGTTTGGCGGCGGCATTTAATAATAAATAAATGGCCTTTTCGTCTTCAAATTTTATCTCCTGCTTGGTTGGATGTACATTTATATCAATCGCTCCCGGTTCAATATCTATAAACAAACAATAAAATGGAAAACTCTTGTCGGCTATCAATCCATCATACGCTTTGGCAATAGCATAATTCAAAAAATTGCTTTTGATAAAGCGATTATTGACAAAGAAAAATTGTTCTCCTCTGGTTTTTTTGCTTACCTCTGGTTTCCCAATAAAACCACGAACACTCACATAATCTGTCAGTTCTTCAATTGGAACTAATTTTTCATTATAATTTTTCCCAAAAACACTGACAATGCGCTGACGTAGGTTAGCAGCTTTCAGGTGATATACTTCTATGCTGTTGTGGTGTAATGAGAAAAAGATAGAAGGATTGGCTAATGCCACATGCACAAACTCATCTAAAATATGTTTGGTTTCAATTGTATTTGATTTTAAAAAATTACGACGTGCCGGAACATTGTAAAATAAATTTTTTACAGAGATAGAAGTGCCCGAATTCGTAGCAACCGGTTCTTGCAACACTACTTTGGAGCCTTCAGCAATCAAGATGTTGCCAACTTCTTTATCGTGTTGTTTGGTTTTTAATTCCACTTGCGCTACTGCGGCAATACTTGCCATCGCTTCTCCTCGAAATCCAAAAGTATGCAAGGCAAATAAATCTTCAATTTTTTTAATTTTAGAAGTGGCATGCCGCTCCAAACACATTCTTGCATCGGTATCAGACATACCACAGCCGTCATCTACCACTTGAATTAAAGCACGACCAGCATCCTTAATAATCAATTGGATGTTTTTTGCTCCAGCATCTACACTGTTTTCCAATAGCTCTTTTACCACCGAAGCAGGGCGTTGAATTACCTCGCCAGCCGCAATCTGGTTTGCCAAAGCATCCGGTAAAAGCTTAATAATATCAGCCATAATGAATACACAATAATACAAAATAGTATGCGTTACATCGTGTTAATTGCTGTTATTTTGATAAGAAATATATTGAACCACGGTTCATATCACGATAATCGTAGCAGGATATACGCAGTTTCCACGTTCGTTTAAAGTTTATAACAATTAAAGAATATATATTTCCTTATGTTTGAACAGATTTAGGATTGATTTTTGATGCACACTGATTTTACCATTATGAAACACTATTTTTTTAAAATATTTTTTCTATTTATTCTCACTTTCCTCGTTGCCAATACCTCGAAAGCAATAAATCCACCGTATTTAAAAGATACCTCCAACGTTTGGGTAGATTCTATTTTGAAAAATATGACGTTGGACGAAAAAATAGGACAATTATTTATGGTGGCAGCATATTCCAATAAAGAGGAAGCCAGTTATCAATCTATAGATAAATATATCAAAGACTACAAAGTGGGCGGATTGATATTTTTTCAAGGAACGCCACAAAAACAGGCAGAGTTGACCAATCGTTACCAAGCAGAAAGTAAAACGCCTTTATGGATTGGCTTTGACGGCGAATGGGGGTTGGGAATGCGTTTAGATAATACCATTTCCTATCCTCGTCAATTGGCTTTGGGAGCTATGGATGATCCAAATCTGATTTATGATATGGGAAAAGAAATTGCCCGTCAGATGAAACGCATTGGAATTCATATCAATTTTGCGCCAGATATTGATGTAAATAGCAATCCTAATAATCCAGTTATCAATGATAGAGCTTTTGGCGATAATAAATTTGGAGTGGCTCGCCGTGGATTGCTCTATATGATGGGCTTGCAGGATAATAAGATTTTAGCAAGTGCCAAACATTTTCCCGGACACGGTGATACAGATGTGGACTCCCACAAGGATTTGCCAGTGGTGAATCATTCTTTAGAACGATTGGAAGCCATTGAATTATATCCTTTCCGACAATTGATAAATTACGGTGTAGGAAGTGTAATGGTTTCCCATTTAAATGTTTTATCACTCGACCCGAAACCTAATTTCCCAGCCACATTATCCCCATTAATCGTACAAAAAAAACTGATAGATTCCATGGGTTTTAAAGGATTAATATTTACAGATGCCATGAATATGAAAGGCGTTTCTAAATATTATCCTTCCGGTAAAGCAGAAGTGATGGCTATCTTAGCCGGTAATGATGTGATGTTATTTCCTGAGGACGTGGACAAAGCGGTAGCGGGCGTTCGCGCAGCGGTAGAAAAAGATTCTATCATTTCTGAAAATATTATTAACCTAAGAGTAAGAAAAATTTTGGCAGCAAAATATTGGTTGGGATTAAATAAATATCAACCCATAAAATTAGAAGGAATTGATGCAGATATTAATAATGAACAAGCTACTTTTTTGAAATTCAAATTAATAGAAAATGCCATGACGGTAGCTAAAGATTCTGCGCATTTAATTCCAATTATGAATTTGCAAAAACGCATTGCGCACGTGGGTATTGGCAGCAGCAAGCCAACTGTGTTTTCTACTACGTTGGATAAATACGCACAAATTGACCATTACTTCATTCCTAAAAATGAATCTGGTGCAAAATTTAGCGCTGTATTGTCAAAATTGAAAGATTATCATTTAGTGATAATAGATATCCAAGATATGAGCAGATTTGCAGCAAAAAATTTCGGATTAACAGATAATTCTTTGTTCTTTTTAAAACAACTCAACAAACAAAATCAAACTATTTTGGCCGTAATGGGGAATCCATATAGCTTGAAATATTTCCAAGATTTCAATACTGTTTTAGTAGGTTATAATGAAGAAGAGGAAGCGGAGTCTATTGCTGCGCAAATTATTTTTGGTGCTCGCGGTGCCGAAGGCTCTATGCCCGTTACGGCAGGTAAATTTCAATACGGGGATGGCGAATGTACGCAATATGGTATGCGTTTAAAATATGGTAGTCCGTTGGAAGTAAATATGAACACTAAAACTTTACAAAAAGTAGATGGTATTATCAATAAAGCAATTGCTGATAAAATTTTTCCGGGTGCGCAATTGTTGATTGCAAAAGATGGAAATGTGATTTATGATAAAGCATACGGTTTTCATACTTATAACAATACATTACCCACTCAAACTACTGATTTGTTTGATATTGCTTCCGTTACAAAAGTAACCGCTACTTTGCCCATTATTATGAAAATGCAGGAAGAAGGCAAAATCAATATCAACCACACGTTGGGTGAGTATTATACTTATCCGATTGGAAGCAACAAAAAAAATATCATCATCAAAGAAATGCTGTGCCACCAAGCGGGATTGCCTGCTTGGATTCCTTTTTATAAGAAATCTTTGGAGGCGAACGGCAGTCCCGATTCTCTTTGGTATTCCAAGAAACAGGATTCTATATTTTCTGTAAAAATTTTAGATAGCTTATATTTGAAAAAGACTTTTCAAGATACTGTTTGGGAAATGATTTACGACAGTCCTTTAGGGGCTAAAGAATATAAATACAGCGATTTGGGTTATTATTTATTAAAACAAATTATCGAAAAATCATATAAAGATTCACTCCAAAATATTGCAAACAAATATTTTTATGCGCCACTGGGCATGAACAATACTTTATACAATCCTAAATGGAATGGAATAGATACCAATAAAATTATGCCAACAGAAATAGAAAAGAATTTCAGAAAAAGTTTATTGTTAGGAACGGTACACGACCAAGGAGCAGCTTTATTAGGTGGAGTAGCAGGACATGCCGGAATTTTTACGAATACAAATGATTTAGCAAAATATTTCCAGCTATTATTAAATGGTGGGAGCTATGGCGGTTATAAATATTTTGACCAATCTACTATTCAAAACTTCACGTCCAAGCAATATCCAAATAA
Source organism: Bacteroidota bacterium (assembly GCA_039797705.1). Lineage (GTDB taxonomy): Bacteria > Bacteroidota > Bacteroidia > Chitinophagales > JADIYW01 > JADJSS01. Next base: position 18,674 of record JBDKHK010000079.1, on the reverse strand, counting down.
TAGACGGGCTATTGGATTTGACAAGCCTGCTCCAAAAGGACAAGACGGCCCAACTTGTGAGGCTGCCTCTCTTGAATCGTTTGGGCATACGGGATTTACCGGAACTATTGCATGGGCAGACCCAAAATATAATTTGATTTTTATTTTCTTGTGCAACCGTGTATATCCAAGTGCCGAAGTGAATACTTTGGCAAAACAAAATATCAGACCCAAAATTCAGCAAGTTATTTATGATGCAATAGAGTGATTTTTTTACTCCTGTTGGGTACTACAACTTTTTTCGATACTAAAAAAACTAAATTATTTTTTGATAAATGTCAAAAAATAATTGATTTATTCTGTTTAGTTTTAAACTTAAAGCGTTTAATCTTTTTTCTAACAAACATTCAACAGCTATGATGAAATATATTTACATATTTGTTTTGTCTTTTAAATTTCTTGTTGCGCCTTTATATGCAGCTGATGAGTTATTTATTTATGGCTCAGGAAGCACCGAAACAGTACCTACCTTGCTGAATAATAGCGACTTAATATTTGTAGCCGGCGGTATCCAAAATAATGACGGATTGGTAGTAAATGACAAAGGAACGATAGAACTAACCGGAAATTGGACAAATACTATCAATAAAAATAAATACCAAAGTTCGGGGACAGAAAAATTTTATGGCATTGCCGAGCAAACCATTTCGGGAACTATGAATGGTACTACCACCACCTCTGGTTTATCTGATAATCAATTTTATAATTTGAAAGTGTATCGTAATAGTACCATTACTACCCTTCCTTTTAAATATTTGTCTTTATACACTAATACTAATGTAGCCAATACAATAGATTTTGAACCTTCTACACCCAACACTCTGTATGCTGGAAGCGGAAACAATCAAGCTGTTATCCGCACCAATCCAAGCAGCCCGAGCGATGTTGCCACCTATCAATATGAAATTTATTTAGAAAATCCATTGGTAACTTCTTTAATGAATTATGCACCACTTTCAGGCAATGGCACAGTAAAATATATAGAAGGGAAATTGCGCAGACAAGTAAATGCTGCCGCTACGTATGATTTTCCTATAGGTTTTGCTCCTAATGTCAAAGATGGTATGGAGGGTTATAGTTTAAAATTTAATGCGGCACCTTCTTCTAAATCTATTTTGGCATATATAGAAGACCCAACGCAAGCTCCATTGTATCGAAATGTTTTGTGCGATGTAGGAAAAGACCCAGGTCCTGGAGTTGACCCTTTTTTGAATTGCGTAGGAGGTCCGGATGGTATTCGAGATTTATATTTTCTTGAGCCATTATTAGATTTATCTAATGATTGGAAAGCCATTGCCAGTGATGCAGCAGGCACTATTAATTATGATATTACTTTATACCCGGGTACTATCTTAGATAATTTACCCAAATATTATGTGATACCTGCCACTTGTAGTAATCCGTATCAAGGGCAATTGTTGAGGGTAGTAGCAAAAGACGGAGTGGTGGGTGGCACCACTCAGCCGGGACCGGGAAACTACGCCCCATTCAGTTCGCTTATATCTTACTTATGGTGTAATTTCTCTCAAAATGTTCAACCGATTGGACTTTCAGGACAAACTTCTTTTTCTACTTTTAGAATACATGGAACCAGTTTGAATGCAAGTACCGTTTTGCCGGTTGAATTAATTTCATTTCAACTGAAACCAATAGATAATAAATATTTTCAATTAGACTGGCAGACTGCTTCTGAATTGAATAATTATGGGTATGAAGTGCAGCGTTCCACCAATGCAGTTGATTTTACTAAGATAGGTTTGGTGTCGGGACACGGTACTACCGCTTTGCCTAATGCCTATACTTTTGACGACCATAATGTAACCGTAGAAACCGATTATTACTATCGTTTGAAAATATTGGACAACGACGGAAAATTTACTTATAGCAATATATTAACTGGAAGACTAAAAGCTAATAACACTTTTACAGTTACTGATTTTTATCCAAATCCTACTTATGATCATGCACAAATAGACATTTACGTTTTGGAAGACGGAAAATTGAAAACAACCGTATATGATATATTAGGGCAAATTATGAAACAGGATGTTCAGGATATATTTAAAGGAGTAAATAAATTGAATTACAATTTTGAAACATTAGCAAAAGCAGGTTATGCGGTATCATTTGTATATGACAATAAAACCATAGTAAAAAAATTGATTAAACAATAAAAAGATATAAAAAACAACATAAAAAAACAGATTAAACAATAAAAAAATTAACAACATGAAAAAAATATATTTACTTTTCGTTTTTGCAGCTTTTTATGGCAGCGTACATGCACAAAATATTGGGATGGGAACCAATATGCCTGACCAATCTGCAAAACTCGATATTACGGCAAGCGATAAAGGCTTGCTAATCCCCAGAGTAAATTTAAGTGCAACGAATAACCAGTCTCCCATTCCTATTGCCACCACACCGGCTGTTTCACTTTTAGTGTATAACAATGTAACCGCTGGTACTGCTCCAAATAATGTAACACCGGGATATTATTATTGGGACGGCACTAAGTGGGTAAAATTAGGTAGCAACGTACAAGCTAATAACGGGTTATCTATGTCGGGAGATACAGTACAATTAGGGGGTGCATTAATAAAACCGACAGTAGTGTCTGGGCTTACTGCTATCAACCAAATGAGTTTTACAGGTACAGGAGTAAATGCTTTTAATGTAGATGGTACTTCCCTTTCGGTAGATGCCACCAACCACAGAGTAGGCGTTGGAACGGCTGCACCTATAGAACAATTAGAAGTAAACGGCAACCAATACAATTCCGGTTTTATGATTGCAAATGGATTGGTTATTCAGGATATGGAAGTTAATAGAAATAATAGTTACAATGGACCTGATAATTCATATCATACACAAGAGTGTACGTCTGGTTATGTGGTAACGAATTTATCAATTTATGCTACTGGATCTTATATGGATGGTGGAGAAGAAATTATCTGTGTAAAAATTGGAGATTTAATTACTACTACACATACATGGCGAGGATTAGAAGGGTTTCTTTCAACAAAAGGGGGGGCATGTACAAGTGCAAATGACGTCTCAAATAACACAAAAAATTATGGCATGAACAATCAATGGCACAGCGCCAGTTGTATGCAAGGAGAAAATGAGGTGATGACCGGTTTTGAGGCTTGGTCTTCATCCGAATTAGATGCCTGTTTAAAAATAAGATGTTCCAAATTAAAGACAGGATACGTATTGGCTCAAGATAATTTTACTCCAAGTGGAGTTGTAATTAATAGAGTAACTCCTATAGATAAAAAAATGCTTGGAGTTAAGTCATCACCTTCAAGTAATGGATTAGATAATGCACCACATAGTGTTTCATGTCCCTTTGGAACATTCCCCACAGCAATTGCTGTTTATGTTGGTGATAAATTTGACGATGGGTTGACTTTTTTCTGCTCTGGTATTAAAAAACTATAAATGTTGTTTGTTAAAATTAATAAAATAACCACCGCTCTGTTTCTTATTATTGCGCTCTATACCAATAGTGGGCTCTATGCCTTTACTCAAAATATTTATTTTAAAATAAATGCTGCCCCAAATGATAAGAGTGCTTATACGTTCAAATTGCTGAAATTTGAAAATGCTACTTTCGTTTTATTAGATTCGGCTTATGCAAAATCAGGGAGTGAAATCAAATTCACTGCTAATGAAACTTCGGCAAGATTATATAAAATTAGTATTCCTAACTCAGGCATTAAAGAAGTAGATTTTATCGTTTCTCCAAACGAAGAAACACTCCACATTAGTGGCACGGTGGAGGAATTTAATACCAATAGTTTTTTGTTTTCTAATTCTAATGAAAACAATTGCTTGCAGTCTGTACAAAATGCGCAACAATATTTGAAAAATGCGCAAGATAAAAATACCGAACTCATACAAGCATTAGATAGATTTGATTCGCATAAATGGCGTAAATTTAATTTGTATGATACTATTTTAAATAGTTCTATTTTTTCTTACAATCAGGCGTTGGTTAATTTTTCTACTATTTATCCTGCTACTTATTGTGGCACCAATTTGATAGCTGATTTAAAATTTCCATCTCGGTTTGACACACAAGAGTGGCGGCTGCAATATGACAATGACGATGCTTTTTTGCACGATCATTTTTTTGATAATTTTAATTTTAAAGACGAAAGAATACTTCATTTTCCATACTTGTTTCCATCAATTTTTACATACTTTAAGTTCTATAATTATGGCACGGAAGAAGGGTATAAAAATTTCATTGATTTATTATTTAAAAAAGAAGCTTCGCTCAAAGTACAAGCGGCCATTTCAGATTTCTTGATACAACTTTTTGCCAGTCAAAATCAAGCAAGTTTAGTACAATATTTACTTTCTAAATCAGAAGTGTGTACCGATGACAATCCTAATTCACTATCGGGAGATATTAGCAAAGTAATGCCTGGAAATCTTGCACACAATGTAATCCTGAAAGACATCAACAACAAGAAACAATCGCTTGCAGAATTAGTAAAATCAAAAAAGATAACGGCCCTTATTTTCTATTCTCCAAGCTGCCCGCATTGTATAGATTTCTTTAAAGAATTATTCCCTATTTATTCGGCAAATAAAGATAAATTAGGCATTTACACAATTAGTACTGCTGATGAAACTGCGATAAAAGATTTTAACAAAACCAATGGATATAATTGGATAAATACCACTTACAAGCCTACCAAAGAATACAATCCATATACAGATTATGTGGTGCTTTCTACGCCAACAATTGTTTTGATAGATTCCAATATGAAAATCGTTTCTCGTTTCACCAATTTAGAAACCATTAAAGAGTTGTTGAATAAATAGAGAATTTATTTACGCATATAATAGCATTTGAGTAGTAAGTATTGAGTAGTGAAAATGTCTTTCTTTTAAAAGTGGGATTTTTACTTCGAAAACGACAGACAGTAGGTAGCATACAAAATTGGAAAGAATTGACACATTAGTATATTGCTTTGAGTTGTTGGGTAAGACTTATACTTCATAGTTAAAATTCACTTCGCAGCCTTCGCTGCAATTGGTGCAGCTGTCAATTTCTTTTATTTACTACTCTTTCACTCTAATCTTTAAGTCCATACTTCCGTGTAAAATTCTAATTACTTCTATTTCTGTTTTAGAAATAGTTTGGTAAAATATTATGTGTTTGTTTGCTAAGTAGCCAAATAAATTTAATGCTATTTCTGAATATCGTTTTCCTAATGTAGAATTTTCTGCTAATTTTTGGCAAGTATTCATTAAATAGTTGTAATATTCATCCGCTTGTTTTTCAGACCATTCATCATAAGTATATTCCCAAATTTGTGATAAATCATCTACAGCCCTACTGCTTAAATGAAATTTAGGCATTTATTTTTTTTGCTTTTAATGCTTGAAGATGTTTCTTTGCATTGAAGTCTTTGGCTATTCCGCTATCAATTCCTTCCTTAATTTCTTTCTTTAGCAGCGTGATTTTATTTTCTTCATTTTCCAATAAACGCAATCCTGCACGAATGATTTCACTTGCGTTTTTGTATCGACCCTGATTTATTTTGTCTTCTACAAATTCTTCAAAATACTCGCCTAATGATACTGATGTGTTATTTCTCATTTATTGTTTTTTTATTCAAAAGTACCAATTTTTGGTAACAATGTCAAATTTTGATAAATTAGATTATCATTTTCAAGGAAATGACTTTGCGTTCTTTGTGTAATATAAAATCATTTAAATCAAATTCAATCAACTAAATCAGCATCATACTTCATAGTTAAAATTTACTTCGCAGCCTTCGCTGCAATTGGTGCAGATGTCAATTTCTTTTCTGCCTTTCACTAATTTCACCCGGAAGTCTTTATACAAATCATTGTTCCATATTTCATTAAAAGTATGCGTTCGTAAACTTCCTAATTGATGTTGTGCATCTTTATCAAAACAACAAGGTAATACTTTGCCATCCCAGGTAATGACGCAGCTATGCCATAATTTCCAACAACTGTTTTCAAAGGTGTTTTTTATGGAATATGTTCCATTCTCATTTTTTTTATACCTGGAATATTTTTCTTGCTCTGGAATTAATTTATTACCGTTTTTATAATCATAAACTTGAGCCGTTTTTAAAATCACCTCCTCCACGCCAATTTCTTTTGCTAATGCTTTCAATTCGTCTATTTGATGTTCATTTGGCTTTACCACTAAAAATTGAAAAATAATATAAGGCGTTTTAGATTGTAATGCTTTTTTCCATTTCACCACATTTTTTGCACCTTCTATTACTTTTTCTAACTGTCCACCCACCCGATAACTTTCATACGTTTCTTGCGTGGTGCCATCAATAGAGATAATCAATCTGTCCAAACCAGATTCAATAGTTTTTTTTGCAATGTCTTCTTTTAGAAAATGTGCATTGGTAGAAGTGGCAGTATATATTTTTTTCTTTTTAGCATAAGCAACCATGTCCAAAAAATTTGGATTTAGATAAGGTTCTCCTTGGAAATAAAAAGTAAGATACACTAAATGGCTGGACAGCTCGTCTATCGTTTTTCTAAAAAACACCGGCTCCAGCATGCCGATGGGTCGTGTGAAAGAACGCAGTCCACTCGGACATTCCGGACAGCGCAAATTGCAAGAGGTAGTAGGCTCAAAAGAAATAGAAAATGGCTTTCCGAATGAAATCGGTTTTTTGAAATATTTTGTCAGATAAAATGAACTATATACCATGCACATATTCCAAATTCTGCGAATCGTTAATTTTGTAAAAAAGTTGAGTGCATTTTGTGTAGAAGCTTTCATTATGTACTGTAAAGATACAAAGTCATTTAAGGTTTATGAAAAAAAAACGGAATACCAAGGATATAAATTACTATCCATTACAAAAACCTATTTAAGTCGATATTATTTTGGGGATATGTTTTTTTAAATAACGAATTACGAAATAAAGTAGAATGACAATTACGATACTTAAAATAACGACTACTACAAATGGAATTAGGATGCTGAATATACTTCCTGCAATGGCTAACACATGTTCAATGGTAGCCACTATTGGATTTGCCATGCCGGCAGTAGTGGCAGTGGAGGTAGCGCGCGTGAGTGCGGTGCCTGCTTGGATAATGCCAGCACTACCACCGCCAACGATGATGCCTAAGCCCCATTTTATCATTGGGTCTATATCGGGTAATATGGCAGATGCCGTCAGCAACGTTCCTGCTGCTACCGATGCCGGAGTTGTGATGGTGTCTAAAACATTATCAACAAAAGGAATGTAATATCCCACTATTTCTACAATGGTGGCAGTAGCAAAACAAATAACAGCTGCAGTGCTGCCCATCCATTGAAAACCCTCTCCTAAGTGCAAATAACCTAATTTGGTGGCAATGCTTGCTGCTAATAATGGCACAAATACTCGAAACCCACTGCTGGCACTTAATCCTAATCCCATTAGCAAGCTTAATAAGACTTTATTTTCACTAAAAAAATGCAGGGTGTCCTTTGATGCAAATTGTATTAATGTTGAATCCATATTTAAAGATACCTTTTTTCTTAGTCACATCAAATTATGCACCAACTTTTACAAGACGGTGGCAGGTTATTCATTTGCTTAGTCATCGGCAGATGTTGTTATTGGTTGCTTATCACCCTAATTATCTTCTGGAGTAGGTAAGTGAAATATATAATGTGGACGGAGAATTATTTTTTTTATCAGACTATAAATAAAGCGTAGCTTTGCACAAATGGAATTCATAAAAAAGCTACTCATCATTCCTTTTGTATGGCTGATAAAGCTTTATAAATATTCTATTTCGCCCTTGCTGGGTGCTAGTAAATGTCGTTATCAGCCCTCCTGTTCTACGTATGCAATAGAGGCATTGGAAAAACATGGATTGTTTAAAGGAACCTATCTTGCCGTCAAGCGAATTTTATCTTGTCATCCTTGGGGTGGCAGTGGCTATGATCCAGTGCCATAAGGTTATTTTTCAATGTTACAAAAGATTCTTCTGCTTTAGTTCTTCTAGTAATAGAATGATTTTGTCTAATTTTTTTTCTTCAATTTGGCTGAGTTGTCTTTGCAAAGCTTCAATTTCTTGTTTGGCTTCTAAGTTTGTTTTGTAATCATTTTGAGCTTGTACTCTATCGCGGTCGCTCTGCCTGTTTTGTGCCATCATAATGATAGGTGCAGCATAGGCAGCCTGAGTTGAAAACAATAGATTTAATAATATAAATGGATAGGCATCCCAATGCTTTATGAAGCCAATAACATTTAATATCATCCAAAAAATAATAAAAATTGTTTGCGTAATGATAAAAGTCCATGAACCCATTCCTGATGCTACAGAATCTGATAATCTTTGTCCAAATGTAGAAATTTCGATATGCTTTTCTATCCAATTTTTTGTTTTGTGGTCGGTGCCCATGTTTTTTCTTTTATAGATTAAATGTAAACAAGCTTTATGATTTTTTTTTAAAAATATTAAGCAGTACCTGCTGCAAAGAGCGAGAGAAGTAAATTTATCATTTTAAATATTTTTTGATACATACTTACTATTTGCTACTTATTTCACCATTCCCTCTCCATCCCAATTCTATTAATTGCATGTTTTGGGGTTTCCCATCGTTTATTTCAAAACGAAGCATCGTTCGCATTTTATGAAAACCATGAACGCCGGCAGCCCCTGGGTTGATATGAAGTAAATTAAAATTAATGTCTTTCATAATTTTCACAATATGTGAATGACCGCACACTAAAATATCCGGTCGATGTTCCTGAATCAAATTTTTCACTCTGGTATTATATTTTCCAACTGCTCCGGCAATGTGCGTGATTAGAATTTTGCAGTTTTCTACCGTTAGTATTTGGTTTTCTGTAAATTCTTTTCTACTATTCTGGTCGTCAATATTTCCATAAACAGCATATAGTGGTTTAAAAGATTTTAATGCATCTGTTACACTGGTAGAGCCAATATCTCCGGCATGCCAAATCATATCCACTTCTTTAAAGTAGTCATAAATTTGTTGGTCTAAATAACCATGTGTATCTGATAGGATGCCTATTTTTGTCATTCGTTTTGGATTACATTGGTGTATAAAAGCATTGCTAAACAACTTAAAAAAACGATGAAAAACCATAGTATTTGAAAACCTGCATATTGAGCAATCAAAGAGCCGGCAAATGGCCCAATAGTTTGAGAAAATGCCCAAGTCATTGTCCATACGGCAGCATATTGCCCACGGTTGGTGTCATCCGTTCGGCGCATCCAAAAATTTACCAATACAGAAAAAGAAAGCATTTCACTTAGTGTAATAAAAGTTATCATTACTAAAGCTCCGAAATAAGATAAGTGAAAAAAACTGACAATTAAATAAGCAATACCATGTAAAGATACGCCAAAAATAACGGCTTTTTTTTGGCTCCAATTGCGTTCAATCCAATAGATAACAGTCATTTCCATTAATACTATCAAAAGACCGTTCCAAGAAGAAAGAAATCCTATTAGATTTTCGCTGTAGTGTAATTCTTGTTTAAAATAAACAGATAAATTAGTGAATAATTGAACAAAACAACTTAGAAAAATAATAGAAATCAGGATAAATTTTATGAATTGTTTATCCGACCAAATGGAAATTTTTTTAGTAGATATTGTACCCTTTTCTGTTGTAATTTCTTTTTTTGGCACCGGTAATAATTTCCACAACAACAATGCTGCAGATATGTTGGTTATTCCATCCACCCAAAATAATAATTGGTAAGAATGATGTGCAATAAAACCTCCGATTCCACCTCCTAAAGCCCAGCCTAAATTGAAAGATAAGCGCATTAAAGTTAAGGAGCGAACTCGATTTTTTTCAGTGCTATATTTTCCGATAGCTGCTGAGTTTGCAGGTCGAAAGGCTTCATTTACTGCTCCTAATATGAAAGTAAATATACAGATTGTAGAATAATTTTGCAGAAATCCTAAAATGATAAACCCTACTCCGCCTAAGGCAAGCGTCATTAACTGTACTTGATGAAATCCGATAGAATCGGATAGCTTACCGCCAATATAACTACCAATAAAAGCACCTATTCCCCATAAACTCATTACAATGCCAGCCTGGCTAATGGTGCAGTGTTGTTGAGAAGTGAGGTACAACATCATAAATGGAATGACCATTGTACCGCATCGGTTGATTAAATTAACGAATGAAAGCAACCAAATTTCTTTGGTAAGTCCTTTGTATGAATGTAGATAGTATTTAGTTGCTTTGCCTAACATTTGCCTATAAAAATAAATAATAGTATTTCTAAATCTTGTTTAAATAAGAAGTAAATTCCTATTTGCTTTTTTGTGTGGAGTGAAAGGCTTTATAGTACGAAGGTTCGTAGTAGGCAATGTCTTCAAATTTCTGTTGCTTAAATCGTTCAAAACTTAATTCGCAGATATCTTCGGCACTGGGGGAATATGCTTTGGAAATAATAAGATTGGATGTGTTCAAAAATGGAATAACTTTGGTGGCACCGTTTCCAAAAAGGAGGTATTTTTTTTCTTGTTGGAATAATTCAACCGAATGTTCGTCTATAATAAGACTTGGGAAATATTGAATACATTCTAATTCTTCATTAAAAAAAGAAGTAAACACTTCCATTCTTCGTGCGTCAATCATCGGCACATAAAAATCAATATCTAAAAAATGGTATCGCTTTCTAATTCCATGTGTCATTGCCTGTAAAGTAGGAATAGCAATTAAAGGAATGTTTAAGGCGAAACAATACCCTTTGGCAGCAACGGCGGCAATGCGAAGCCCTGTATATGAACCTGGACCGGCACTAATAGCAATGGCATTTAAAGAGGAAAATGCAAGTGAGGTTTCTGCTAATAATGCTTCTACTAAACGATGGAGTTTGTCGGCGGCTTTGTTCGGCTCTAAAATTGTTTTTTCGGCTATGCAATGGCCATTTTCAGAAATGGCTATAGAGGTAACAGCATTGGCTGTTTCCATACACAAAATATACGTTGGTATTTTTGACACGTGTTTATTTCTTCGCTCCTAAAATTGACTTATATTTAGTGGCGTCATTTAAGATATTAATTGCCTCAGCTACGTCTAGATCGTCTTTTAATCCGTTTGCAATTCTGGCTTTTTCGTATCCATATCTACTGGCAATTTCTTCTTCTAATAAGCGTTTAATTTCAGGTTTGTATTTCTCCAAATCAGTAGATTTGTCGTGTTTTATTTGAGTTTCTAAATCTGTAATTACTTTTTGTACAGGTGCTGAAAAATTATCGTCGGTAATGCTCTTTTTTAATTCTTTCAATTTTGCTTCACTTAGAGTGGTGTAATCGTATTCTTTACCCTTCAAATAGCTAATGAACTTGTTGTACTCTTCATCCGTCATAGTGAACTTGTTTTCCGCCCTTAGTGTAGGATGTTCGTTTTTATAAATACTGGCATAATTAAAGAGATGATTTTTAGTATATAGAGCAATGGTAATGGGGGCTATTCTTTCTTCCGCAGTTTTAATATCCGGTTCGATGCCTGCCCCATCTTTTACGGTTCGTCCTCCTTTTGTTTTGTACTCTTGTCTTAAAGAATCAGGCAGTGCAGTAGCTACTCCATCAGCTCCACGATGTGTATAATCTATACGTTGGATACATCTGCCACTTGGAATATAATATTTAGAAATCGTTACTTTTAATTTTGCTTTATAAGCAACGGGTTTGGTAATTTGCACCAATCCTTTTCCATACGTGTTTTGCCCGATGATAATGCCTCTATCTAAATCTTGCATGGAGCCTGAAACAATTTCAGAGGCAGAGGCAGAACCACCATCCGTCAAAACTACTAATGGAATGTTCGTGTCCACTGGTTTGCCCGTGGTAAAATATTGAAAATTTGATTCTTGAATTTTCCCTTTGGTATTTACAATATTTGTTCCTTTGTCCACAAAAGTATTGCAAATGCTGATGGCTTCATTTAATAAACCACCACCGTTTCCGCGCAAATCTAAAATAACACCTTTTAAGTTTACATTTTTCTTTAATTCTTTCAATGCATCCTGAACTTCTTGTGCCGCATTATCGGTAAAGGAATTTAGTTTAATATATCCTGTTTTGTCATTGACCATTCCAAAGTAGGGTACATTTTGTATCTTAATTTCCTCTCTGGTAAATGTATATGTTTTCTCTTCGTTGGTAACGGCTTTTCTTACTTTTACGGTAATTTTTGTGTGCGGTTCTCCTTTTAGCAATTGGCTGACTTCTTCAGAGTTATATTTAGTAGCCACCTTTCCATCAATTTCTATAATCTGATCGCCAGATTCTAAGCCTGCTTTTTGAGCTGGATACCCTTCATAAGGATCGGTAATAACTACATAATCACCAATTTTTGCAATTCGGGAGCCAATACCACCATATTTTCCTGTAGTTTGTAATTGATATTCATCTAAATCTGCTCCCGAAATATAATTTGTAAAAGGATCTAATCCGTCCAGCATTTTATTGATACCGTCTGTCATTAATTTATTGGGATCAATATCGTCCACATAATACGTATTCAATTCTTTATACAATTGAGTGAACAATTCCATATTCTTTGCTATTTCAAAATATTTATCTTGATTTCCTGCCTGCATATTCAAAACAAAGCAGCAACAAAGTATGGTTATTATTTTTTTCATATATTTTGTTTTTTATAAATAACGTTGAAATTAAACTCTAAAGCTACTAAAAATTGTATTTATGATTGGTTAAAAAATATAAATAAAACATAGCAGGAAACAGAGCTGCAAAAGTGTAGCTACGAATAGACTAAAATACGGAGAAATAGATATTATTCAAAATCTGTTTGCATCCAAGCCAACATTCCGCCTTTTAAGTTATATAAATGCTGAAATCCTTGGGATGCCATAAATTTGCAAGCCTGTCCACTTCTGTTGCCACTTCTGCAATAAATGAAATAGGTTTTATTTTTATCCAATTCGGCAACTTTTTGCATAAATATCGGTGCTTGTTGGATGTCAATAGCAATGTGCCCGTCTATATTAATTTCTGCAATCTCTGCCGGAGTGCGTACATCTAATAAAACAGCCTCTTCTTTTTGCTCATTAAAAGCGGCAAGAAATTCTTTCGGATTTAATTCTTGGTAAGACATAAAAATGATTCTATTGTGTTTAAAAAATTTTCTTAAAAATTAGTGTGGTAGTTTTTCTTTTAAAACTCCATACAGATATGTACCAATCAAAGCAAATGCCAATACAATTAAAAGACTCCAAAACCCAGCCCCGATTAAGATATAAATTGGCCCAGGGCAAGCACCCACCAATGCCCATCCTAATCCAAAAAGAATACCACCGAACATGCTGGCTTTATAAGTAGCTGGTTTAGGTTCTATTTGAATTGGTTTGCCATTAATGTCTTTCATTTGGGTGCGCTTGATAACCTGAACGATTATAACACCTAATACAACAGCACTGCCAATAATCCCGTACATGTGAAAAGATTCGAATCGGAACATTTCATAAATACGGAACCATGAAATTACTTGTGCTTTTGCCAGTACAATTCCGAAAAATATGCCGAGTAATAAAAATTTAAGTTGTTTCATTTTATAAAAAAATAGAATGATAAATTTATTTAAAAATTATTGGAATTAATAAATGTGTCATAATTAATCCTCCAATAAAGAAACCAATGACGGCTACAAACGATGGCAATTGCAAATCGCTTAATCCTGCAATAGCATGACCAGACGTGCAACCGTTTGCCCAACGTGTTCCGAAGCCAATTAAAAATCCACCACTGGCTAATAGTAAAAATCCCTTTATGGAAAATATATTTTGCAGAGAAAAGATTTCTGCCGGTTCAAACGATTGATTGGCCACTATATTTAATTGTTCTAATGCTTTGGTGGTTTTTTCTGAAACTGTCACCGGTGCTCCTGCACCTAAAAATTGAAAAGCAATGAATCCACCAATGACGGTTCCTAAAACATAGACCATCAACCAAGAATCATTTTTCCAATTGTAATTAAAGAATGGTGTTTTTTTTCCTGCGCCCAAAGCAGAGCAAGTTGCTTTCATGCAAGTAGAAATGCCAAAACGCTGTCCGAAATACCAAAGCAGAAATAAGTTTACCGCAATTAAAGGGCCAGCAATATACCATGGGAATGGTTGTTGTAAAAATGACATATCGAATAGATTTTCAAAGTAAAGGTAACGAGAGATTTTGCCAAAGCTGTTGCAATAACATTATCAAATTGAAAATATCAGGGTAAATATATCGCTCCACCAATTGTATCTTTTTTTGCTCCTGTAACAGATGCCACGCAATTGGGGAGTTCCAATAATCGCAATAAACCAAAAAATGCCATTGCTAACGCTTCTTTGTATTGAACCGTTAATATGTCTGGTACCTCCACTTTTATCGGCGCAAAATGCTGTATTCGTTCTATTAAAAATGTATTTAAAGCACCTCCACCCGTAACTAACATTGCACTATTGGGTTGCACAGAAAAATCTTGCACCGTTTGCCCAATTTGCATAGCAATATGTTCCACCGCCGTACTCAATTTATCTTCCATCGAACCATCCTGTTTTTCAAATAATGAAATCCATTCTTGAAAAATATGCTCTGTTCCTAAAGATTTGGCTCCTTGTTTTTTACAAAATTCAATGTTGTTTAATGCTGCTAATAAATTGGGAATGATTGTTCCTTTTCTTGCCAATAATCCATCTTTATCATAAACAAGATTTTTTTGTTTGGCTAAATAATTCAAGAGGGTGTTAGCAGCACAAACATCAAATGCGGACGTGTAGTTTTCTTTTTGGTGAGAAATATTTGCAATGCCTCCGATATTTAAAAAGGTAGAATAATCAGGAAATAAATACTTTTCTGCAATAGGAACAATGGGAGCACCTTGCCCACCATAGGCAATGTCTGTTGTTCTTAAATCACATATTACTTTGCAATTCGTTTTTGCTGCAATTTGCGCACCACATCCAATTTGAGAGGTAAAACCCAACAAAGGTTGATGAAAAATAGTTTGCCCATGCGAGCAGATAAAATCTATTTTTTCAATTTTATGTTGTTGGATAAACGCAGCAGTGGTTTCTCCAAAATATTTTCCCAATTCAGTGTGCAATTGAGCTAATTGCATAGCTGATAGATTAGGTGCTTGGCGCAACCGCTCTCTGAAACGCTCTGAATACTCTATGCAATTTGCTTGTAAAATTTTATATTCGAAGTCTGTATTTACTGGATTAAATTGAACATAACAAATATCCAATCCATCTAATGAGCTGCCGCTCATTAATCCGATTGTATGATAAAGAGAGTTTTGTAACATAAACTACTAAGAATATAGAAAGACAACTCGTAAATTTACATAATTAATACTTACAACGACAAATAGTTTAATTGGAAATTGCAGGATATATATCAGCATTATTCATTGGCTTGTCACTCGGAATGATTGGCAGCGGTGGAACTATTTTAGCCTTGCCCATTTTTGTTTATTTATTTGGAATTAAAAACATGCAAACAGCCACGCACTACACAATGTTTGTTGTGGGTGTAACTGCATTTATTGGTGCTTATCGAAAATACCAAGAAAATATGGTGGATATTAAAACGGCTATTAATTTCTTAATACCCTCTTTATTGAGTTTGTTTTTTACGCGAAAAGTTATCTTGCCCATGATGCCGGATGAGCTAATTCACATTGGTAGTTTTATCTTGACAAAAAATATTTTTCTATTGATTCTATTTGCCGTGATAATGCTTTTTTCTTCGATATCTATGATACGAAATGCTAAACAAGGAGATATAGATTGTTTTGCAAAAATACCCAACGCCAATGCAAATCCTAAAGCAACAACGGGTATGGCAGTTTTGGTGGGTGCATTAACTGCATTAGTAGGTGCCGGTGGAGGTTTTTTAATTATACCAAGTTTGGTGTTGCTAAAAGAACATTGTATGAGAAGGGCTATCGGTACATCCTTAATTATTATTACTGTAAATTCACTTATTGGCTTTGCCAGCGATTTGAATTTATCTGTAAATTGGAGTATGATTTTGTCCTTTTCCGTAATTGCTATTATTGGGATGTTGCTCGGTATTCGTTGGTCGGATAAAATTCAAGGAGCAACTTTGAAACGCCTTTTTGGCGTAGTAGTATTGATAATGGGTATTTATATTATTTTAAAAGAATTATTCTTATGAACGAAAAAAACGAATTAAAATTAGACGTTACTTTTTGGGATACCTGCTGGAAAAACAATATTACCATGTGGGATTTGAAGGTCGTTTCTCCTCCTATAAAATCTTATGTTGATACTTTGCAGGATAAGGCTGTTGCCATTTTAATTCCTGGTTGTGGCAATGCTTACGAAGCACAATATTTATTGGAAAATGGATTTAAAAATGTAACAATTATAGATATTTCCCCAACATTAGCAGTACAACTATTGCAAAAATTGGAGAATTATATCGGAAAAGAATTAACTGTTATTTGCGGGAATTTTTTTACTCATACAGGGCAATATGATGTCATTATAGAACAAACTTTTTTCTGCGCTTTAGATCCCAAAATGCGTAAAGATTACACAGAAAAAATGCATCAATTGTTAAAACCAACAGGAAAATTAGTAGGTTTGATGTTTAATAAAATTTTTTCAGGAGGACCACCGTTTGGCGGGAGCCAAGAAGAGTATTTTGAATTGTTTTCTACTAAATTTGATATTCTAAAAATGGAGAATTGTGAAAATTCAATCAAACCAAGAGCTGGAACTGAATTATTTATTGAATTAACTCCAAAAATTTAATTTAAACAACCAATCCTTATGTCCGTTAAATCCAACAAAAGTATATTTTTTCTCCGGTGTCCTACTTGTGGCAAAGGAAAATTATTTAAATCAAATCCCTATAAACTCAAAAATATGTTGGATATGAATCATCGTTGCGAATATTGCAATGAAGATTTTGAAGTAGAACCCGGCTTTTATTTTGGCGCCATGTATGTCAGTTATATTCTTACCACTGCTTTATGTTTAATGTTGCTCCCAATTTATATTGCTTTTAATTATACTTGGGAAAAATTTTTGGACAATGCCGCTTATTATATTATTGGCTGCGCTGTTGCATTAATCATTACTACGCCTTATATTACTCAATTATCCAGAGCTATATGGTTGAAAGTACATATTCTTTATTTCAAGAAAAAAGAATAATAAAACTGAAATAATTTTATTTTGCTTCTGGACGCATTTGCGGAAAGAACAATACTTCTTGAATAGATGCCTGATTGGTCAATAACATTGCCAAACGGTCTATACCAAAGCCGATACCCGAAGTTGGCGGCATTCCGTACTCTAAGGCACGCAAGAAATCATGATCGATAAACATGGCTTCATTATCACCACGTTCCATTAATTTTAATTGTTCTTCAAAACGCTCCCGCTGGTCGATTGGGTCATTTAATTCGGTATATGCATTAGCAACTTCCTTTCCGTTTATCATTAACTCAAAACGCTCTACTAACCCTTTCTTACTGCGATGTTTTTTAGTTAATGGCGACATCTCCACTGGGTAATCTATAATAAATGTTGGTTGAATATAATTATGTTCGCAGCGAGCTCCAAAAATTTCATCAATCAATTTTCCTTTACCCATGCTGTTGTCCACCTCAATTTTTAAGTGCTTACAAACTTCACGCAATCCAGCTTCCTCCATTTCAGAAACATCAAATCCTGTATATGTTTTGATAGAATCATAAATGGAAATACGTTTAAAAGGAGCTTTGAAATTAATCATATTTTCACCTACTTCCACAAAAGTATTTCCGTTGGTATCCATTGCGGCTTTTTCTAATAATTGCTCGGTTGTTTCCATCATCCAGAAATAATCTTTGTAGGCAACATAGAATTCCAATACCGTAAATTCAGGATTGTGGGTTCTATCCATTCCTTCATTTCTAAAATTTCGAGAAAATTCATACACCCAATCAAAACCGCCTACGATTAATCTTTTTAAATAAAGCTCATTGGCAATACGCAGATACAATGGAATGTCTAAAGCATTGTGGTGTGTAATAAATGGTCGGGCTGCAGCACCACCGGGAATGCTTTGCAATACTGGAGTATCGACTTCCAAAGCACCTTTTTCGTTCAAAAACTCTCGAATAGAATTCATCATTTTGGTGCGTTTTACAAATGTTTCGCGCACATTGGAATTCACTACTAAGTCCACATAACGCTGACGATAGCGCAATTCAGGATCGGAGAATGCATCGAATATATTTCCTTGTTCGTCTTTTTTTACCACCGGCAAAGGACGCAAAGATTTAGAAAGTAACGTTACCTCTGTGGCATGAATCGTAATTTCACCCATTTTAGTAATAAAAGCATAGCCTTTTATCCCAATAAAATCGCCCAAATCGAATAATTTGGCAAAAACGGTATCGTAAAAAGTTTTGTCTTCTCCTTTACAAATATCATCGCGACGCACATAAAGTTGAATACGTCCGGTGCTGTCTTGCAATTCTGCAAAAGTGGCTTTTCCTGCCGCACGAGTAGCCATCAAACGACCAGCTATACATACTTCCTGATAATTCAATCTATTCTTGGTGCCGTCTTCTAATACTTCCTCTTTATAGT
>JBDKHK010000078.1:0-9807 GCA_039797705.1 Bacteroidota bacterium | reverse complement strand
GGAAGTACGGGCGGTACTATTTCCGTAACAGCAGATAATGGATGTGGCAGTAGTACAGCTAGAACGTTAACAGCCTCTATGCTTACTGTGCCAACTGCACCAGTTGCTACCGCAGGAACAGCAATAACCGGAGCCTCTTTTACTGCCAATTGGAACAGCGTTGCCGGCGCCACCGGCTATTTTGTAGATGTATATACATATAGCGCCAATCAAAACATTGCCGCGTGGACTTTTCCTGTAAGTGGAGCTACAACAACAGCCGATATTTACAATGCAAATAATAATGTAAAAACTATTACAAGACAAGGCGGTGGCTCTATAACAGATGCCTCAGGAGCAACAACACGAGCAGCATACGGAGATGGTGAGTGGAATAGTGGTAGTGGTAGTAAATATTGGCAAATCATCGTAGATGCTACTGATCATATCAATCTTACCTTATCCTCTAAACAACAATCGTCAAATACAGGACCTAAAAGTTGGAAAGTTCAATATAAAATTGGTTCAGGAGGTACCTGGACAGATATTACAAGTGGTAGTATAACAGTTGCTAATGACTTTACCACTGGTGTGCTCACAAATTTGGCTTTGCCTTCTGCTTGCGATAATCAATCGGAAGTATATATCCGTTGGATAATGACTTCTAATACTGCTGTGAGTGGTGGTTCTGTTGCTTCAGGAGGAACAAGTAGAATTGATGATATTTACGTAAGCGGTACTACTTTTTCGTTCGTTACCGGCTATGAAAATATTTATACTACCGGCACTTCTTTAAGTGTTACCGGGCTTACGCCCAGCACTACCTATTATTATGTAGTTCGGGCAGATAATGGAAGTTGTACTTCCGCAAATTCTAATGAAATATCTGTTACAACTAATTCTTGTTCCGGTGCTGCTCATATCGTTTCTTCCATCTTGCCCACCACTGGTCCCGTTGGCACAACAGTGATATTAAAAGGCAGTGGTTTTACCGCTGTAACAGATGTAGAAATAGGTGGTATCGTAATTACAGACTATACCGTATCGGATAATAACACTATTGTATTAAGAATACCTGATGGTGCCACCACTGGTACTATTGATGTATTCAATAATGGTTGTCCAAAATCTTCTGGAACTTTTACGGTACTAAATAGTAACGGTGCTTGTGGCGGTGGTGCTACTGCTACCGTTACCGATTTAATGATTTCAGAAGTTTATGATTCAGAAACAGGTAGCCGAGGTTATATAGAATTATTTAATGGTACAAGTGCCTCCATTAATTTATCTAACTATAAAATAAAAATAAATACAGGAGCTATTACATGGGTGAGTTTAAGTGGAACACTGGCACCCAATCAGTTTGCTGTAGTAAAAATTGGAAACACCGGAACAAGCTGTGATGCAAGTATTGCAGGAACTGGGGCATTAATAATAAACAGAAGCACCTCCAGTGGTTATAATGAAAATGACGATATAGAATTATACAAAGGAGCGACCAAAATAGACAGAATGGTAACGCCTAATGAGTTGGGTTATAATATGGAAAGAAATACTCTAACCAATGCACCTTCCACTACTTTTACATCAGGAAATTGGACAAAGACCAGTACAGAAGCATGCAGTAGTTTAGGAAATCCATCGTTTACGGTTGCTCCTTTGTTAGTAATCAACACACATCCAACAGATTGGACATCTTGTCCGGGTACCGTGCAATTTTCGGTAGCAGCCACAGCAACGCCATCGCCTGTTACCTCTTACGCTTGGTATTATAATGATTTGCAAAGCATGACCGGTTGGCAATTAGTAAGCGGAAATATTTCGGGGGCATCCGGCACCAATACCGCAACACTATCATTACCGGCAGATTTTGCTCCTTTGTACAACTATCAATTTTATTGCAATGTAGTAAAAACAAATGGAGGAAATACTTGTACTAAAACCACCAATGCCGCTGTTTTCAAATATCCAACAGCAAGGTATTATCGTACAAAAACTTCTACTACCAATGGGAATTGGGCAACTGCTGCCCAATGGGAAATGTCTAATGATATTAACTTTGTAAGTCCCGCACCGATAACCGCTTGTGCATATCCTATTGCAGTAAATTCATCCGCTGTATTTGTTCAAAGTGGAACTAAGACAACTTTAGGAACTGGTTCTGGCGATAATTTTGATATTGAAATTGATAAAATAACCATAGATGGTACATTGGAAATAAATATTGACTCTAAATTAACTGTTAATGATAGCACTGTTGGAGCAGATATGCTTGTAAACGGCATATTAATAGATAGAGGAAATTCTACTAATGGAATTGATTTTAGAGGTACGAGCTATACAAATGGCTCGGGCTGGATATTAGGAAATGCGGGGACTGTTATTAAAACTTCTACCTCCTCTGTCGTATATTATAGAGATTTTTATCAAGGAGGCATCAGCAATATTCCCGATGGCTCTTCCGGTGCGCAATGGATCTACAGATACAATGGAGATGGCAACCCAAGTACGAATGCAGTTGGCATGTTCTATCCAAATTTGTATTTTGAAAATGCCAATGCTGGAAATTTTGCATTTAATAATAACTTGATGGCATTGATTGGTGGTTCGGGTGGATTTTGTACCGTAAAAGGTAACTTGAATGTTGGCACTACCGGAGTGGGTACAGTAACAGCTTATAATAACAACATCAATACACAAGCCATGAAAGTATTGGGTAATATGACCATTGGTTTAGGTTCTACCTTTACGAATGTATCGTATGATAATACTGTTGTAGCTAATACACGCGGACACGGTACGGGTATTGAATTATATGGAAATTTAACCAACAATGGAACCTTAACCAACAATGGCGGAAACAGTGGAATATTAAGGTTTAAAGGCAGCGGGACACAAACAGTTTCAGGTAGCGGTACATTTAATCTTTGGAATGTAGAATTAGATAAACCAAGTCAAACAATAGTAGATCAGCTGGTGAATTTAACTACACAAAATAATTTGAATTTTGTACATGGTATTTTAAAAACCAATAGCAATGTGTTTACTGTAAGCAATGGAGACAAAACCAATGCAGTAACGGGTTATGATGCACCCAATAATACTGGCATGTACTCAGATGATAAATACGTTTTTGGAAAATTAGAAAGAGCTATTAATACTACCGGCATTTATGATTTTCCTGTGGGAGATGCGGTTGCAGGGAAAGCCTATAATCCTATCCAATTAGAGATTAGTTCAGGAGCGGGAAATGCAACGGCTCAATTTATTCCGGCAGACATGAGTACTCATACATGTGTGGCGGGTCCTACATTTTTTACTTGTATTGGAAAATCTCATTTTTATCACTATACCGGTATGACGGGACAAGGAATCTGGAGAATGGGCAGTAGTACAGGAACTACATTTTCTTATAATGTTATTTTACACCCGAATACAAAAAACAATAATGTAAATCCAAATGATGATGTAGAATCAGGTGGATTGTTTTATAAAGAGGTATATCGTGCATTAAAAGCAACGAATGGCACAACGGATTGGAGTTCGTATGCTGGTGGTGGCGATAAATGTACCGTAGGAAATTATTATAGCGTTCCCGGAAATGGTTATTCAGGTTTTTCTGATTTCGGGATTCCGGGTGGTTCAGGTGCTTCGACGCCACTTCCTATTGAGCTTATCAGTTTTACCGGACAGTGCAACGATGGAGAAACTGTATTAAAATGGTCAACTGCCTCCGAGCGAGATAGCAAAGAATTTTTAGTACAGCGATCGGACAATAACAGAAATTATGCTACGATTGCAACAATTCCTTCAGCAGGATTTTCTAATATTTTAAGAAATTACAGTTATATAGACAAAATAGCCAATGGCAAAAATTACTATCGCTTAATGGAAGTAGCCAACAATGGAAAAGAAAGTACTCATCCAATTATTTATGTTACTTGTGAAGAAACCAACAACTTGCATATTTATTATTCAGAACCAAAGATTATAATTGAAGCAAATTCTACCTCTAATAAAGACTTGTTGTTTAATGTATTTGAGGTGTCTGGTAAATTATTACACAGTGAACACAAAGCTATTCAAAAAGGATTTAATCGTTTTGAATTGAATATTCATGCTACTTTAGCCAAAGGCGTTTACATTATTCAATCTATTGATGGAGAAAAAGTAGAAGCGGTGAAAGTGATGGTGCATTGATTTATGATTTACGAATTACGATTTACGAATTATGATTTATGATTTATGAATTAACTTTTATGAATTAACTTTTATGAATTAACTTTTATGAATTAATTTTTAATTTTTATCTTTTAATTCCAACCAAAAAAGAGCACCGTCATTCCGCCTGCCTGTGCAGACGGAAGAAAGTGGGAATCTCAATATTTACAGGCATACTGCAAATATTCAACAGATGTCTTTTTCGATATTATGGACAGGCAGTGCTTCATCCTGTCAAAAAGCGAAAAGAAAAAATACATAAAAATGAAATTAAAAAATAACCAACAAATACAAATACAAACCGCATAACATGTTATATTTATATCGTGATAAAACATAGACCATATCTTTTAAGCATTGCAGGATTTGATCCCAGCGGTGGCGCAGGAATTTTAGCCGATATAAAAACATTTGAACAAACAGGTACGTATGGTATAGCTGCCACCACTTGTATTTCCTATCAAAACGACCATAACATAGCGGGATTACATTGGATATCCAAAGAGAAAATTTTACAGCAACTCAACCCATTATTGAGTGCTTATAAAATTGAATATGTAAAAATTGGATGGATTCAAAATCTAAAAATTTTGAATGAAATTGTAGATTTTTTACTGGCATACAATAAAGATATTTGCATAGTTTGGGATCCAATTTTAGAAACAAATGAAGGGGTTGTTTTACATAAAAAAATAAATAAAAAATATTTACAAAATATCCTTACCTCTATTCATTGGGTGACCCCAAATTGGGAGGAAGTAACACAACTTACCGGAGAGAAAGATGCCATAAAAGGAGCAGAAATTTTATCTAAATATTGTAATGTATATTTAAAAGGTGGACATCATATAGAAGTACCTGCAACGGATATTATTTTGATTAATAAAAAAATGGACATCTTACATCCTACAGAAATTAGCGAATTGGAAAAACATGGTGCTGGCTGCGTGTTGTCTGCCGCACTGGCTTCTTACCTTGCCTTAGGAATGGCACAATACAAAGCCTGCAATATGGCTAAAGAATACACCTATCGATTTATTACCAGCAACAATTCCAACATTGGTTATCATGCTATTGTTTAATGCGAGTATCAAAAATAAAAGGCTCTATTGCTTTTAATTTTACCTTCTTAAAATTTTTATGCTGGGTATTAATCAGGTAGTTAAACTCATTGGGGATAATAATACTCGGCACTTGCAACACTAAACTTTCTTGACGATAACACCAATCGTCGCCAATCATTCTACAAAAATGTTCTTTATTGTATTGCTGCCAATTTTTGGGCAAATCTGTTTGGGTAATTTTTTCTATTCTTTCAGAGCTTGGAATATCAATTACCAATGTTTTAAATAATTCTTGCAAGCCTTCTCCACTTCTATGCACCACGTTTTCTAAGCAAGCCAGTGCACGAGAACCGGTCGTATATAAAATTTTATTGCCATAACTATTCCACCTGCCATCTATGCCAGAGGCTTGTAGTAAAGCATATTTTTCTAATACAATTCTATAAACTATCATACTATGCAAAAATACCGTGAGCGATGCGCATTACTTGATTAATGACCAAATTAATACCACTAATAGTATTTAATATTTGAGAAGGAATTTTATACCCTAAGCCATAAGCAGGTTTATCTAACCAACTTTTAAAATTTTCTGTTGTTCCAAAAACTTCATTTCCAATTTTATAAAGTTGTTCTATTTTTAAAACAAATTCTGATTGTGTGGCAGACAATGTATTTTCTTGCTGTTGGTATCGCTGTATAGATTTAGTGGATATTCCCATAATGGCAGCCCAATCATTTATAGATAAATCGTATTTTGCTGACACCTTATTTAAGTCATTTATAGAAATGCCTGCTATAGAATGTTCTATTACTTGGTATTCTACCAATGGTTCTTCTAAAGAAGAACTTGGTATTGCTTGAATTGAATATGATTTTATTTTAGATTGCTTTGTCATGTTCTTATCTATATCCAAAGATAATACATTTTTTGGAATTTTGTCTGTTTTTAATAGACTTTTGTCTATTTTTAGCATTTTTATTTTTGAGTAGATGCCGGAGCATCTTTGGTAAGCAGATACATTTCACAATCTGTAAAATCTCTGCGCTTAAATCCAAAAGACGCATAATCTTTCATAAAATGCAACCAAGTGGAATCTGAATTTATATGTGGATCGCGAAAAGTAGAAGGCGTGAGAATAACTATATCAATTTGTGCTGAATCCAAATAATGTTGAAATGGAATATTTTTTTTCTTATCAAAAATGGTGTTTAATTCTTTGAAAGTAGTAGGTAATAAACCACGAACAAAAGGCATATTCGTAAACATTGTGTGTGGTTTATCGCTAAAATTTGTTGCTAAATATTGTACTAATTTTTTATTGCACATACTATGAGTATCAGTCGTTGTCTTCATAAAGTCATACCGCTGCACATTAGGCGTAGATAAAAACAACAATACTCCAAAACCTATAAAATATAAAGGTTTTAGGTTGATTTTTTCAAAGATAAACCCAAAAGCACTGATGAAAATTAATATGTAAAATGGCATTTGTAAATACAAATAATGGTCGCGTGGAAATACGGCAAAACAAGACATCAAAGTAGGCGTGATAAAACAAAACAACAGCAACAAATAAAATCTGTAGCCTTTTATTTTTTCTACAAAATATTTTCTGGATGGTTGGTAAATTAAAAGAATAATAAAAGCTATAATACAGCACACGGTTAATAATAGTTGCATTTTTTTTCCATGAAATACGCCAATGGGAAATACAAATGATGCAGTTTTTAAAAGCTGCATAAAATAGGTTCTTATATTAAAAAGGGTATTGCTGATAAAAATTCCCGGTTGTGTTTTAATTACACACCACATCGAATTACAATCGCCAAATTGTTTTTTTGCCAAATCTTCCCAATACAACCATGCATCAAAAGTGCCATGAGTGCGCCACTTATAATTCCATGCATAATGCTGGTAAAAAGCAGCCACACCACGATTATACCCAAAAAAATCATTAGAGGGAAAACGAAATATTAGATGTAAAATCCCCATCACAATAATTGCTAATCCAATGCTGAGTACCTCTTTTTTTTGCAAAGATTTTCTTTCAAAAAAAATAAGCAATGCTGTTACCGCCGTCATTATTAGAAACGACAAATAAAATTCTGGGCGGGCGTAAGAATTTATCAAACAAACAGTCGTAAACACAAAGCATTTATAAAGATTATTTCGAAAAAAAGAAATGAGAATCAATGCGAGCAAACACCATACAATACAGAAATGCGAGATACGTGGCCACACCGAAATATTCAAATCACTGACTAAAACACTAAATGCAATAAACAATGCAAAAACAGGTTTTACAGAAATTCTTAGTAAAAAAATATACAACA
Source organism: Bacteroidota bacterium (assembly GCA_039797705.1). Taxonomy (GTDB): domain Bacteria; phylum Bacteroidota; class Bacteroidia; order Chitinophagales; family JADIYW01; genus JADJSS01. The sequence goes on along the minus strand of JBDKHK010000078.1, from coordinate 2,206 downwards.
GTATTCCGATAAAAATAGAGGTGATTTCAAAATTTAGATAGTATAGTTTGAAAACATCTGTGGTAAAAAAAGAAAGGCATTTATACCACACGGAATACAATGGACCCCAATTACGATTCATTTGTTCAAATAAATCTAAACCAAAACGGATGTATGCTGCTTCGTCGGCAAATTGAACATCCATCGTGTTAGACAATCCATGATAGAGTTTTATACCACTCACTAATAATAAAATACTTCCTAAAATATAGTATAAAGGTTGTCGCGATGGCTGCAAGGTATCTTTTTCTATCAGCAGCGTTTGCAACCCAACTTTTATTTTTTGAATCATCACTTTTTGTTTATTTTTTTAAGTACTTTTTACCGATACAACACCAACGGTATGCCAGTTTCCATCTTTGCAACATTCAACTGGAAATTGTTATTCAGCAATGATTTTATTCTTTTATTAGTAAATAACTTTGGCAATCATTAGAAAATTGCACTTTCTTAAATTGATACCATTCTGGATGTGCCGTTAGATTTAGCCAAGTCGTATCTTTTTGCAACCTGGTTTCCTCCATCAATTGTTCGTTCATCAAAATAATATCAATCTTTTTTTCGGCTAAAATATCCTTAAATTTCACATCTTTCGGTAATTGTTTTAGCATATATTCTGTATTAAATTGTTCAAATTTATCGTGTTCATTTAGCATCAAGTGAACATTTAGAATATTACTAAATATAACGTGTTCGCTTTTCCATTTTTGTGAATTCATGTATGAAATAAATTTTTGTGTACATAAATTTTTCATTTCAGGAACCGACTGAATAGAATTAAAGGCTGTTGCTTTGGGCGAAATAAAAAATAAAATAATGGCAAGTGGCAATAGTACAATTGGAGGTAGTTTAAAATAAGTAACCACAGAGGAAAAAAAGAATCCTAACAATAACGCCACCCAAAGTGCCTGCATCATGATATAGTGTTGGCGTGGGAAAATAACTACACTAATGCCAATGCTGGGCAAACTAAATAAAAAGGCTAATATCAGCACTACATAATGTTGTTTCAATTGGCGCACAAAATCAGTTCGAATTTCTTTGTTAAATGAACAAATAAGTATAAAAACAACTAAAGCCACCAGTAAAACAATTTTTTTCTTAACGCCTGGAAACAGATAAAGAGGGGTTACAAAATCCAGCACAAACATACTGAAAAAGATAGCATACATTTTTATCGTAAATAAGAAATGTGGAATACATAAATCAAAATGTTTCATCAGCACTTCGGGCAATGTTTTACAATCTCCAAAAAGTGGTTTTGTAAAATCTATCCATTCGATAATAGCATTCATATTGCTATGAGTACGCATGCGGTAAGCTATGGCATAATGCTGACAAAATGCAATATAGGTTCTGTTGATATTTGAGTAGGTGTCTGCGGGCTTGCCATACACCATAAATAAAATAACAATAGTAACCACCAGCAATAGCAATAATGGTATATGGGTTGATATATTTTTATAGTTTTTAGAACATAATAATATCGTAAACAACGTTGATATTTCTGCTATAATCAATAACTCTGGACGGGCAAATGCTGCAACAAACGTAATGATGCAAAACCAAATAAGTTTGGTTATCAGCGTACTGTTTTTTATTAAAATAAAATAAAAAAGATACAGTATTAATACAAAATTAGAAATGCGAGGCCAAGCATTCATGTTCACATCCGAGAATAGATAACAAAATGAAATAAGTAGCGCAACAGCGGGATGAATACGGTAGCGCAACAGGAAAATAAATAACAAAACGCCCACCATTATTGCACCTAGTTTATAATTTAAGTAATAAAGTTGTACCGGATCTGACTGCACCAGCGACAGCATTTTATACCAAAAATTATAAGTGGGTCCCCAATTTTTTGCTATTTTATCAAATAAATTTAATCCATTGCGTAAGTATTCCGCTTCATCTGCCAATAATAAATCCAAATGCGATTGCAAACCTACTGCCCATTTCCAACCTGCAATACATAATATCGCTACACCTAAAGCTGCATATAAAAATGATGTGTTTTTTAATTTACTCATTACTAATTTTAAATAATTTTCTTTAAAAATTTGTCTTTAAGCTTAAACATAGGAATCTCAATATATTTATAGGATAAAGTAGCAAAAAACACCGTCGAAATAAGGAATAAAATACATCCAATAATTTCAGCAAT
>JBDKHK010000077.1:0-3909 GCA_039797705.1 Bacteroidota bacterium | reverse complement strand
CTGTGCGGGACTTTTGCGGATTGAATAATGATTTTGTATGTATTTGTCTGCAAATTGTAATGGGCGCCCCGCAGAAAATATCGTCAATTACCTACAATTTAATATAAATTAGCAATTTAATCATCAGGTTTTAACTTTACTCGAATTTCTCCACTATTAAAATAATGGGTTTGATTTTTAATTTGTACACAAAGTTGGCCTTGTGTATTTATCCCTCTTCCAATGCCCTCTAAAATATTGGTCTGGTTTTGTATTGTGATTAATTTACCTGCTAAGCCATCGAGTCGGTGCCAATCCTGCATAAAGTAATCTAAGCCTTTAGTTTCAAACTCAATAAGTGTACGAACCAAGTTTTTCAAAATAAGTACAGCTAGTCGATTACGTCGCGGTGGTAAGTTTTTTAGCGAAAATATACTTGTAATAGCTTGATCATTAGCGATGGAATAAGTAGATGGGTTATAAAGATTTAAACCAATACCAATAACCATTTTTTGGACTTTTCGTTCAATAGACCGTGATTCAATTAAAATTCCGGCCAATTTTTTTCCCTCATGAATAATATCATTAGGCCATTTGAGCTGTATTCTCTTTAATCCGTATTCTTCAAGAGCCTTAACAATGGCGATACCTACCACTAAGGTTAATCCAGCTAATTTATTGAGCGGATTAGAGAACTGCCATAAAACAGATAAAGCTATATTTTTTCCAAAGCTTGAATGCCAGTTACGTTTAAATTGACCACGGCCGGCTGTTTGTTGTTCTGCAAAAACGGCATAATTACCAGTATATTCCGTTTTGTTGAGCAGATAATTATTAGTTGAATCTATAAGCGTTAGCACTTCAAGCTGCGAAAGTAACTGGTTAGCTTTACCTAATTCATCAACTATATAAGAAGCATCAAGCAACTCCAAGCCACCGAAGATACGATAATTTTTACCGTTAACAACTTCTAAATTTATCGAGGGGTCTAATATTTGCTTTAATACTTCGGGAACCATTTTGTAAGAAATGCCTAAAAACTTGCTTATTTCCTTGTCTGAATGAAATTTACCATCCGCTAATAAGTTTAAGGTAGATTCTAATAACAACATTTGAAAATCTCTACGTAATAGTTTTATGTTTTTTTGAGGATTTATCAAAAATTTAATAAATTTTATCACTTATATTGTTAATTATTAAATTAAGCAATGGCCTGCTAATTTCTCCAAAATGTGAAGTGGTGCTGCTTTAGGATTTGCCATAGCGGTTGTTGGCAAATAAAAGGTTTGTTCTAGCAGATATTGTCCGGAAATAGCCGCATGAGATACTTGGTCCGTAGAAACTATCCAACTAGTACCTGGAGGAAAACTGACTTCTTTATATTTTACTTGCTTTTGATAATCCATGTCGAGTTTCATACCATCATGGATTTTTAGCATAATATGATCATAATGGGTACGAAGACTTTTTGTAATGCCTATCCAATGTAGAAATTTAGCGCTCCCAGGAATAGGTTTATTAATTTTTGGCAAAAAACGTTGTGCGACTTCCTCAAAGTTTTCACCTACGCGCCAAACCCGATGTTCACCATAAGGATTTATATTACAAAATAAACGCACAATCCGATGCCCTTGATTTGGACTTGCAGCAAAGGCATCCACATGTAATCGACGATCGTCTTTGCGTGGAGAAGTTTTACGATTCTTTATTTGTACTGGACGGTAACTAGTCCGCCCCATGGAAAGAGAATTCGTATATTGTGAAAATAAAGAACTCATGAAATAGTTCGCTTGTTTAGAAAAACGAGCCAACATAGATTTTAAACACATGTGGTGTTTTTGATCGGCTTTAATCCCTTTTAAAAGATTATTTTTTAAATTAAAGCTAATATTTTTTGTTTTTTTGTTTATCAAATAAGGAATAAATAGCATTCGTTCGGATGGATCAATCTCAAATGAAAGTTGCGGACAAAAAATAATTTTCCCAGACTCAAGATCAGAAAGCGCACTATCTTGTTGGCATTTTTTAAATTCCGTATCCCAAGCAGCTGCTGTACAGATAGAGAAAATATCCATTTTTAATTAAATCCATTTAGAAAGCTTTATTCTATATTTTTTTAAGGTAATTTTCCAGAATAGTTGTAGTAATGATAATATGAATTAATAGATTTTTTTAAACTTTAAAAATTTTTATAAAAAATTTAATTAAAATTTATTTTTAATAATCCTATAACTTAAGGCTTCCATTAAATGTGAAGTTTTAATTTTTTCACATTCTGTTAAATCTGCAATGGTACGTGCTATGCGTAAAATTCGATGGTATGCACGTGCTGAAAGTTGAAATTTTTCTAATGCATTTTCTAAGATTTTATGATCTTTATTTGATAATTTACAAGCATTTTCTAATATTTTACCGGTTAAATTATGATTAAGTTTTCCTAATTTTTCCAATTGTCTGGTCTGTGCTTTTTTCACCCGTATTCGCACGATTTCGCTATTTTCCTCTTTGCATGATTGAAGAAAATAAGTCTTTGGTAATGGGTTTACTTCAATACACATATCAATACGATCTAAAAAAGGTGCAGATAACTTTTTGCGGTAACGTTGAATTTGTTGGAGTGTGCACACACATTGATTCAATTGGTTACCTAAATGTCCGCACGGGCATGGATTCATGGCTGCTACTAACTGAAAATTAGCTGGAAATTCAGCTTGCCTAGCTGCACGTGAGATAGTTATATTTCCTGATTCTAAAGGTTCTCGCAAAGCTTCTATTACTTGGCGATTAAACTCAGGTAATTCATCCAGAAATAAAACTCCATGATGTGCTAATGATATTTCTCCTGGTCGTGGAGGACTACCTCCTCCTACTAGTGCTATGTTTGAAGCAGTGTGATGCGGCCGACGAAAAGGAGGAAATTTCCAAGTATTTAATTCCAGAGCCTGCCCATTGATTGAATGTATCGCAGCAAGCTCTAGAGCTTCTTCATCACTAAGTAAAGGTAATAAACTAATCAAGCGAGAGGCAAGCATCGTTTTTCCAGTGCCCGGAGGGCCTACCATTAATAAACTGTGCCTTCCCGCGGCGCAAATTTCTAAAGCTCGCTTTGCATGGGCCTGACCGTATACTTCAGATAGATCGGGTAATTTACGGTCCTTAAGTTTAGGATATTCTGCATTATAAGGGGATAAAAGTTCTCTTCCATGGAAATGTGAGCAAATTTGTAAAATATTTTTAGCAGGTAAAATGCTCATTTTTTTTATGAAATTGGCTTCTTGAGCATTTTCTAAGGGCACTATAATAGTGTGATTGGCTTTTTGTGCGGCTAAAGCAAAAGGTATGATACCCGAAACGCATCGAAGTTCTCCTGATAATCCGAGCTCACCGATAAATTCATATTGCGCTAACGAATTGCTTGGAATCTGATTAGATGCGGCCAGAATACTTAATGCAATAGGTAAATCAAATCGCCCCCCTTGTTTAGGAAGATCAGCAGGGACGAGATTGATAGTGATTCGTCGAGCAGGAAATTCAAATTGCGCATTAAGTATAGCGCTACGCACACGGTCTCGACTTCCCTTGACGGTTGTTTCAGGGAGTCCAACAATGGATAAGCTAGGTAAACCGTTTGATATGTGCGTTTCAACAGTAACTGGAAGCGCTTGAATACCCGCATTTGCACGTGTTTGCACAATAGCTAACGACATAAACAGATCCTTCTGTATTTATTATTTTAAACACGTATCGTACTTAAATATTTGCTTGTTACCACTCAATTTACAATTCTCAGGATCTTTATATACTGAGATTACTGTGGGTTGAGGTGCTCCCAAAAACCCACGCTCTAAGTATATCACTTATAATTCAAATTATAGCCCATTTATTTTACAATTCTTTTGTGTTTTGCTTTGGTTAAATGGTTTTCTAAGG
>JBDKHK010000076.1:0-18148 GCA_039797705.1 Bacteroidota bacterium | reverse complement strand
GAATTTTCAACATTTGATTTTTAATTATTAAGAATGTAAAAACAAGTGTAATTACTTCAATAAAGCATCATATAATATTTCTACTGGATGTAATGCAATTCGTTGAGTTCCATCTTTAATTTGATGACGACAACTGGTACCAGTAGCAGCAATAATTGTATCTACTTCTGCATTTCTGACAGCAGGAAATAATACCATTTCACCAATATTCATAGACAATTCAAAGTGTTCTTTTTCGTATCCAAAACTACCTGCCATACCGCAACAACCGCTTGGAATGTGTTCTACATTGTAATGCTCGGGCAAATCTAACAAACGAATAGAATGTCCAATGGCGGAGAGTGATTTTTGATGGCAATGTCCTTGAAGTTTAATTTTTTTGGCTTCTTTAGTGAATTGCGCTGAAGTAATATTTCCTTTCAAAATTTCTTTAGAAATAAATTCATCTATTATCAAACAATTTTGTGCTAATTTTTTTGCTTTATCTACGTCTTTTCTATCTACCAATCTTGGATATTCATCTCTAAATGAAAGAATAGCAGATGGTTCTATTCCAATCAATGGAGTGTCTTTACTTACCCAAGTACTAAATATATTGACATTTTTAATAGCTAATTTTTGGGCATCTTCCAATATACCTTTCGACATCTGCGCACGACCGCTGTCTGCATGCTCTACATAGTCCACTTCATAACCCAATCTTGCTAATAATTTCAATGCTTTTATGCCAATTTCAACATCGTTGAAATTCGTAAATTCATCAAAGAAAAAATATACTTTTCCTTTTTGTGGTATTTTAAGTTCGAGTTCTTTTTTATTTTTCTTGTACCAACTTTTTAATGTTTCTTTATAGTACAAAGGCATAGAGCGACCGGGCGCAATTTTCAGTATTTTTTTCAAAGTACCGGATGCTAATTTATTCGACATCATAAAATTACTTAAAGAAGGAAATAACATTGCCAACTTACTCAATCTACCAATGTTTGCTATGGCTTTGGTGCGCAATGGAATACCATGTTCTTTGTAATATTGATGTAAAAATTCTGCTTTTAGTGTTGTTATATCCACATTTGATGGACATTCAGAAGTACAGCCTTTGCAACTCAAACACAGCTCCATCGTTTCATAAATTTCTTGATGGTCGAATTTATTTTCTTTATTGGAATTGGTTAGATAATCTCGCAAAATATTGGCACGAGCTCGCGTGCTATTTTGTTCATCTCTTGTAGCCATATAAGATGGGCACATAGTGCCACCGCTGCCCGGTAGTTTTCTGCAATCGCCACTGCCATTGCATTTTTCTGCAGCTCTTAAAATACCTTGTTCTTTATCAAAATTATAAAGCGTATCAATTTGTTTATTATCCTGATTTTCTTCATATCGGAAGGAAGTATCCATCGGCGGAGTATCCACAATTTTTCCTGGATTCAAAATATTTTCTGGGTCAAAAGTATATTTCAATCTTCTTAATAATTGGAAATTTTTTTCTCCAACCATCAATGGAATAAACTCGCCTCTTACTCTTCCGTCACCATGCTCACCACTCAAAGAGCCGTTATATTTTTTTACTAAATGGGCTGTTTCCTCTCCTATGGTTCTAAATAAAATTCGGTCTTCTTTTTTCTTCAAATCCAGAATAGGACGTAAGTGTAACTCCCCTGCTCCTGCGTGCGCATAATAGACACTTCGTTGCCCATGACTTTTCATCATATTTTCAAAATCGAGAATATATGCTGGTAAATCTTCTACCGCCACTGCGGTATCTTCTACTACGGCAACGGCTTTAGGATCGCCGGGAATATTGGCCAACAAACCTAACCCTGCTTTGCGAAGCGTCCATACTTTATTGATATCCTCCCCAAATAAATATGGAAAATGATAACCGATATTTTCTTTTTCAAAACTATCTTGCAATGCTTTTGCTTTTGCTTCTACTTCTGTTCTTGTTTCGCCATGAAACTCTACACAAAGCACTGCTGCGGGATCTCCTTTTACGAAAAATCTATTTTTATTTTGTTCAATATTTTCTTTCGTGCAATCTAAAATAATTTTATCCATCAATTCGCAAGCCGTTGGTTGATGTTGCATCGCAACAACGGTAGCACGCAAACTTTCATCTAAAGAATTGAAATGTACAGCGACTAACGATTTTTCTTTAGGCGGAAGTGGTACAAGGTTTAATTTAATTTGTGTAATAAATGCTAAAGTCCCTTCACTTCCGCAAATCAATTCAGACATATTGAATAATTTACCATTTTCATTAAACGGTTGTTGTTTCAATAATTCATCTACGGCATATCCTGTGTTTCTGCGATGTATTTTTTGATTGGGAAATTGTTTTAGAATTTCTTGTTGTGTTTCTTTTTCAGATAATTCTTTTTGTAAGAATTGATAAATAATTCCTTCTAAATTTTGTTGAAGGCATTTATTATTAAAATCATCTGCGGTTAAATTTCCAAATACTGCTTCAGCGCCGTCACTTAAAAAACCGGACAACTCCAGCACATGGTCACGGGTACTTCCATATACAATTGAATTGGTACCGCAGGAGTTATTTCCCACCATTCCGCCTATCATAGCACGATTGGCGGTAGAGGTTTCGGGAGCAAAAAACAATCCATAAGGTTTGAGTTGTCGGTTTAATTCATCGCGCACTACACCAGGCTGAACGATACAATATTTCTCGTCTTTATCTATTTTTAGAATGTTGTTAAGATGCTTAGATATATCTACAACAATACCGTTTCCTACTACTTGTCCGCCCAAGGAAGTTCCGGCGGCCCGTGGAATTAGAGAAGTTTTATGTTGGTGTGCAAATTGTATAAGCGTTTGTATATCTTTTTCGTTTTTGGGGTAGCAAACGGCTAAAGGATATTCTTTATAAACAGAGGCATCTGTAGAATAAAGGATGCGCATTTGATCGTTATAATATAATTCTCCATCTAAAGTAGCCGTTAAAGCATTTAATAAATTCGTATCAAAGGATGTTTTCATTTCGTGCAATTTTACTACAATATTTTTTGTTGAAAGTTAAATTTACGAAATACTCTACTTTGCTTTAAATTTTCTAAGAGAATTAATAATTTGAAAATAAAAAAGCCACCTAATGGTGGCTTTAACGATTACATAGTTTTTGGTTTTGGTTTTATTTTGCTACTTGTACAATTTGATTATCAATATTTTCAAAATTGGAATACAAGAATGAGTAATCTATTGCATTTTCTTTGCCATATTCGTTTAAGATAAGCTTATCGCCTTTTGACGACCATTTTCCATCTACAGCATAATCTTTTACTCTAAAATAATCTTTAGGTGAAATAGGAATCACTTTTACATATTGATGATAAGTTCCGTCAGAGTTTAGTGATAAGAAATATATTTTTTGCGCAATACCGTCTTCAGGAGAATATTTGGTTTGATCTTGAACATATCTCCAAATGCTTTTTACGTTTGAACCAGAATTTTTATCTGAATCTTGGCTGCTGGCAAAAATTTGTGATGCGGACATCAGAAGTATCAGTACTATCGAAAGACTGACTTTTAATGTATATGTGTATATTTTTTTCATAATTTTAGTTTTTTGTTTTTTGTATATTCAATTTAACACTTTTTTACAATATTCGCAACTGTTTTTATTCAATTCATTATCAATTTTTTCAATACTAAAAGCCCAAATATAAAGTTTCACTCCATAAAGGTATGAAACTTTCAAATTTAGGGCTGGGTTTCTAATACTTTAGGGCCTTTAAAAGCCGTAAACAACAACAGATTAAGAGAGAGATAAACGTAAACAATCTGTTTGTGATACAATATTATGATGTTTTTTCATGTCTAAAATTGACATTTAGCAAGTGGTAGGTTTTAGAGATTATCTGGCTGGAATGGCTTTATAAGTGGTAAAAACAGGTTATTTCATTGATATTAATCAATTATTAAGCTATAATTAGTTGTGTGTAACTAAAAAATGGGAGTAAGAAATATGGGTTAATTTATACATTTTTCGTTTGCAGACTTACAAATTGATTGCAAGGCATCAGCACTCCTTCTTCTCCACTTTTTATTTCTGCAGCATTGCCTTCATCTGTATCAATATGCATTTCCAGTTTAAATTTATCAGAAACTCGAATAAGTACATTTTTGAATGTCAAAGGACGTTCTTCATCCTCCACATCAACGCTTACTACATCTTTATCTTTTACGCCAAAAGTAGCTGCATCTGTGGGGTGCATGTGAATGTGCCTCCAAGCAACAATCACTCCTTCTTTAAGGGTAACCGTTCCATTAGGTCCTTGTAGAATAATACCCGGCGAGCCTTCTACATTGCCACTTTCGCGAATTGGGGCATCCACTCCCAAAAAGAATTCATCAGTTTTAGAAATTTCCACTTGATCTTTAGAACGAAGTGGCCCTAAAATACGGACATTGTCAATTTTATTTTTTTTACCTATTATCGTAACTGTTTCCTGAGAAGCATACTGCCCAGGTTGCGACAATGGCTTATAAGGTGTAAGCTCGTGCCCTACGCCATATAAAATATCGACAGTTTGGCGTGTTAAATGCACATGTCTTGCAGAAATAGCAATTGGAATTTTAGGAATGGTATTCACTTTGTTTTTTCCTTCCAAAATCTTACTTGTTTCTAAAGTAATCGCTAATTCTTCATCTGTTTTTATGACAAAAATTTTGACTCTTGAATTTTCTTCTGAAATTGTTACAACAGGTTGTTCATTGGAAAGTTTTACTTCTATATTTTTATCGCTATCGATTTTTATTCCTAAAAATTCTAATCCTTGGCAAATACGATTTCTAATTTGACGACTATTTTCGCCGATTCCTGCGGTAAACACTAAAACATCTACTCCTCGCATAATGGCCGAATATGCTCCTATGTATTTAGAAATACGGTGGGTAAAAACCTGTATGGCTAATCTTGCTTGTTCGTTTCCTGCTTCTGCTTGTTGTACAATATCTCTCATGTCATTACTAATTCCGCTTAAACCCGCTAAACCAGATTGCGTATTCAGGAATTTTTCTGTTTGTTGTGGGGTCCAATTTTCTTTTTCTTGCAAATATAAAACAACTCCTGGGTCAATATCACCACTTCTGGTTCCCATCATCAATCCTTCTAATGGCGTCATTCCAGAAGATATTTCTATGCTTCTGCCAAATTCTATTGCACAAATGCTTGCTCCATTTCCTAAATGACAAGAAAGAATGCGTAAATTCCTTACGTCATCTTTCATATATTCACCCACTTTTTCCATTATATATTTATGGCTTGTTCCATGAAATCCGTATCGTTGGATTTGATATTTATCTGCCATTTCTTTATTAATAGCATAATATTTGGCACGATTAGGCAAGGTATTATGAAAGGCTGTATCAAATACTGCAATATTATCCAATGATGGGAATAATTCTTTTGCAATTCGGATACCAGCAACATTGGCAGGATTATGTAAAGGTGCTAATACGGATAATTCAACTATTGCTTGTTCTACTGTTTCATCAATTAATACAGGCTGGCTGTACTGACGACCACCGTGTACCACTCGATGTCCGATACCATTTAATACCATTTTTTTATCTAGTAAAATTTGTTGAATTCGGAGTAAGCTGAAACGTAAAACATCTTCTATTGTTGCATTTCCAGTATATTCTACTATTTGTTTATCTATTTCAATTTGTGGTGTCGTCAAAATACGTTCTGCACGCAAACTTATTATGGTAGTTTTAAAAAGACTATCTATCACATCTACTTTTAAAGAAGAACTGCCACAATTTATTACTAAGACTATCATATATAAAATTTTCGGAAGATACTGCTTTCCATATTAACTTAAACTAAATAATCAATTCTTATGCTTAATTTTAGTCTTTAGTAACCATATTTTTTATAAAATTTAATATTATGCAAAGGCTACTCCTTTTTTGTGTTTTATGTATATGTAATTTGACATCGCATGCGATAAAAATTGACAGTAAAAACATTCAAATCATCCGAGACAAATGGGGAGTGCCACATATATATGGAAAGACGGATGAAGAAGTAGCTTACGGATTGGCTTGGGCAACTTGTGAAGATGACATGAAATCTTTGCGTGAAAACCTGCTTACTGCTCGTTGTCGCTTGGCTGAAATAAATGGCAAAGATGGTGCTATGATGGATTTTGTTTGTGCATTTATTGGTGCTAGAGAAAGTGTAGATAAATTATACGATAAAAGTTTTTCTCCAAAATTCAAACAAATATTAAGTGCTTATACATTAGCCTGCAATAATTATATCAAAGCACATCCTGAAGAGAAAATAATGAATGATTTATTGCCCATTACTGAAAAGGATATTATTGTTGGCTATACGATGGGACTTGCACTCATGACGAATGTTCCATTTGCCATCATGAAAATATCCAACGGAGCGTTCGGCCATTCATCTATTGCAACGCCTCGTGGCAGCAATGCTTTTGCTGTAAACAGCCACAAAACAAAAGACGGGAACACCTATCTTGGCATCAATTCGCATCAACCATTGGAAGGTCCTTACTCGTGGTATGAAGCGCATTTACACTCAGAAGAAGGGTGGAATATTTTGGGTGGAACTTTTCCGGGTGGTGTTACAATTTTTCATGGAGTAAATGAAAATTTAGGCTGGGCACATACGGTCAGTTTTGCCGACCATGACGACATTTATAAATTAACTATGCATCCAAAAGAAAAACTAAAATATCGTTTTGATGGGAAATGGCTCACTTTAAAAGAAAAAAAAATCAGAATGTGGGTGAAGATTTTTTGGATTATCAAAATTCCTGTTACCAAAAAATTTTATGAAAGTGTGTATGGCCCTGTTTTAGAAAAAGATGGGCAATATTTTGCTGTTAGATTTCCATCAGCCTTTGATATACGCGGTGCAGAACAATGGTACCACATGAATAAAGCTAAAAATTTCAATGAGTTTCAAGACGCTTTGAAAGAAGCAGCCATGCCTGGATTAAACATTGTTTATGCCGATAAAGATGATAATATTATGTTTATTGACAATGGACAATTTCCAAAGAAAGACAAGCATTATGATTGGTGGCATTTATTACCCGGAGATACTTCTACTACCCTTTGGAAAGCCAATGATTACTATCCTTACGACAGTTTAGCAAAAGTAATTAATCCAAAATGTGGTTATGTATTTAACAATAATAATACTCCTTTTAACTGCACAGCTAAAGAAGATAATCTGAACAGAAACACACATCCATTAAAGGATTTTTATTTTGCTTACAATGACAACAGATCATTGCGCACCAGTTATTTATTTGCCCATTCAGGTAAATTATCTTATGATGATTTTAAAGCCATAAAATATGATCAACAATTTATGAATCCTGCTTATAATTATGCTATGGTAAACATTGAAGAGGTGTTGCATTTAGACACTAAAAAATATCCGCAAATAAAAGAAGGAATGAATGTATTGAGGAAATGGAATCGCAAAGCAGATGTAAATAATAAACAAGCCACCATGGTAGCTATCATTATCAATAATATTATAAAAAAAATTATTGATGAAGGAAATTTTCCTGCTGTTCAAACAAGAATAAAAGAATGGTTTTTAGTTCAATGTGTGGAAGATGCACAAAAATATTTAAAAAAGAATTATGGAAAATTAGAAATTCCATTAGGCGATTTGCAGCATTTAGTTCGGGGTAAAAAAGAACTTCCTATTGGTGGTATTCCAGATGTAAATGCTGCCATGTGGATGAAAAAACACCAGAACGGATTGTACAAAGCAGATGCGGGAGAATCGTATATAGAACTGGCACAATTTACTCCAAATGGTCCCATTATTGAAAGCATTTCTCCTTATGGAGCGAGTAACGTAGAAGGCAACAAACATTATGATGATCAAATGGATTTATTTGTACAACAAAAATGTAAAAAAGTAAGCATGAATTATGATGAAATTATACGAGAAAAAGAACGAATTTATCATCCTGAATAAAAAAATATGACAGAGAAATTAAAAACAACATTAGGCAGAGTACAAGAAACACTTTTATTGCCTTTAGTATCAAGAGCAACAGAAACAACGTTTAAACATCCGATTTTAAACGATAAAAAATCTGTTGAAATACTAAATCAGCTGGACGTAAATTATAAAAAATTACAGCGCAACATGCGCGAAATTGGTATTTACGGTTTATGCTATCGTGCTTATAAAATGGATGTTGTTGTTAGAAAATTTCTAAAAAGACATCCTAAAGGAAAAATACTAAGTATTGGCGCTGGCTTGGATACTACTTATTATCGCTGTGATAATGGCACTGCAATTTGGTATGATTTAGACTTGCCAGATTCTATGGAATTACGCAATAAATTATTACCTCCACCTAATAAACGGGTTACTTATATTGCAAAATCTATGTTTGATTATACATGGATAGATGATATTGGAAATATTAAAGATGGGTTATTTATTCTTATTCCGGGTGTATTGCCTTATTTTAAAGAAAAGGATGTAAAAGCATTGCTAACACACATTGCACCAAAATTAAAAGGAGCGGAAATCATGTTTGATGTAATTTCGGAGTTTGGAAAATTCTTTGTAAATATCGGCATCAAACAAAGTGGCATGAAAGAAGCCAATTTAGAATGGGGTGTTTTAAAACCTAAAACAGTAACGGATTGGAGCAGGCATATCGAATTAGTGAAAACTTATAAATTTTTCAAAGATATGCCTGCAACTGCAAACCCAAAAGTGCAAACTAAATCAGCTATGTTGATGAATAAAATATTCGATATGTCGCAAATGTTTCATTTGCGGTTTGTGTAAAAAAATAGATAGCTTTGGGAATGTAGCAAGGCACTAAAATATGAATGTTCCAATTTTCTAAAATCAAACACCACACTACTCAAATTCTACATCCCTTCTTTCAAAAACAGACTACGCAATTGCAAAAAAATACCTCTATTCTAAGAATATTCTACCATTTATTCATTTCTAAAAACAATTTTATTTTCAAAACTATCGGCAATTACTTTTTTGTTTTTATCGATTTTATCGGCTAAAATCATCTTGGATAATTCGTTGATAAGTTCCTTATTGATTAATCGCTTCAATGGTCTTGCTCCATATTGTGGTTCATAGCCTTCTTTAGCAAAATAATCGGTCAATTCCTCTGTATATTCTAAATCAATATCCATATCTGTCAATTGATTTTTCAAATTATTCAATTGGATTTTTACAATATCTCGGATATCATTTTGCAATAAAGGTTTGAACATTATCACTTCGTCAATACGATTGAAAAACTCCGGTTTTAACACTCGTTTTAATGCATCAAAAATTTGTGCTTTAGAAGTTTCCGTAGCTGTAAAAATTTCACTTTCTGTTTTTACGTTTTCAAAATTTTGTTGTATTAAATGAGAGCCGATATTGGAAGTCATAATGATAATAGTATTTTTAAAATCTACCACACGACCTTTGTTATCTGTCAAACGACCATCTTCTAATACTTGCAACAAAACATTAAATACATCGGGGTGTGCTTTTTCTATTTCATCTAATAACACTACTGAATATGGGTGATTGCGCACAGCTTCCGTTAATTGTCCGCCCTCATCATAGCCCACATATCCTGGAGGTGAACCAATTAAACGTGACACGGAATGTTTTTCCATGTATTCACTCATATCAATGCGCACCATTGCTTTTTCATCGTCGAACAATAACTCAGCTAATGCTTTTGCTAATTCTGTTTTTCCAACGCCGGTGGTACCAATAAATAAGAATGAGCCTAATGGTTTTTTCGGGTCTTGCAATCCTGCGCGGCTTCTTCTAATGGCATCTGCTACTGCGATAATTGCTTCATCTTGACCAATAACTCGGGCATGCAAATAATCTTCCAAATGCAATAATTTTTCTTTCTCTGCTTGCATCATTTTATTCACCGGGATACCTGTCCATTTAGATACTACTTCTGCAATATCTTCTCCAGTTACTTCCTCTTTCATTAAGCGGCTGCCTTGTTTTATTTCATCTAATTCTTTTTCAAATGCCACTAATTTTTGCTCCGCATCTTTAATTTTACCATAACGAATTTCTGCTACTTTAGCATAATCACCATTTCGTTCTGCACGTTCTGCCTCTGCTTTTAAAGTTTCAATATTATTTTTTTCAGCAGAAATTCTATCCACGATTGTTTTTTCGCCTTCCCATTTTGCTTTCATTGCATTGCGCTTTTCAGAAAGGTCTGCTATGGTTTCTGATAAATCTCTTACTTTGGCTTCGTCATTTTCTCGCTTAATGGCTTCTCGTTCTATTTCCAACTGACGAATTTTTCTTTCTAATTCATCTAATTCTTCGGGAACTGAATCCATTTCCAAGCGCAATTTTGCGGCGGCTTCATCTATCAAGTCGATAGCTTTATCTGGCAAAAAACGATTTGTTATATATCTATTGGATAATTCTGCGGCAGCAATAATAGCCTCGTCTTTAATCGTTACTTTGTGATGCGTTTCATAACGTTCTTTTAAGCCTCGCAAAATAGAAACAGTATCTTCCACGCTGGGTTCTTGCACCATTACTTTTTGGAAACGACGCTCTAAGGCTTTATCTTTTTCAAAGAATTTTTGGTACTCGTTTAATGTAGTTGCGCCAATAGCCCGCAACTCACCTCTTGCCAAAGCAGGTTTTAAAATATTGGCGGCATCCATAGCGCCATCGCCACCACCACCGGCACCTACTAAAGTATGAATTTCATCTATAAAAAGAATAATTTGCCCATCCGAAGAAGTCACTTCTTTGATAACTGCTTTTAATCGTTCTTCAAATTCACCTTTATATTTTGCACCTGCAATTAAAGCACCCATATCTAGCGAGTAAATAATTTTGGATTTTAGATTTTCTGGAACATCACCAGAAATAATACGATGTGCAATTCCTTCTGCAATGGCAGTTTTACCTACGCCAGGCTCGCCTACTAAAATCGGATTATTTTTAGTACGACGCGATAAAATATGTAATACACGTCTAATTTCTTCATCTCTTCCTATAACTGGATCGAGTTTATTTGCTTGGGCTAATTCATTTAAATTTTTGGCATATTTATCCAATGAATTGTAAGTAGTGTCTGCGCTTGGATTGTTCACGGTTTGTCCTTTTCTAAGTTCTTTAATGGCTTGTTTTAAATTCTTTTCTGAAAGATTATTTTTCTTTAATAAATCTGCTGTGACATCATTGGCACTCAGCAATGCCAACAATAAATGTTCGATGGATACGTACTCATCATTAAATTCTTTTAAATAAGAATTTGCTTTCAATAATACTTGCCCTAATGCCTGCGAAGGATATTTCATACTATCGCCTGAAACAGTAGGTTGCTTTTGTAATAATGCATCTAATTCAGTATTTATTTTCTGAATGTCTGCCCCCGATTTTTTAAATAAATAAGGTGTGACGTCTGTATCCGTATCTAAGATAGCTTTCAATAAATGAAAAGTATCCATAGACGGATGTTTAAAATCAAAAGCTAATTGTTGCGCTGCAGCAATGGCTTCTTGTGATTTGATGGTATAATTATTTGGGTTCATATCTTTTATTTTGATGATTAAAAAATGAATTTTTGGAGGTTTCTTTTTTATTCCAAAATTAATTCACATTGAATCTATATCAAAAAACATGCAAGATGACAAAAGGTTCTTTTTTCTTTCAAAAAACGGAAAGAATGTCAGATAAATATAATAAAATATGTAATTTTTACAGTTTAATCTTCCTCTACGATGAGTCTTTCGACAGTAGCACTTACAAAGGAAAAAGACAAACTAAACAACAAGGCAGCTATCCATCCGCCAACATGAAATCCGGTAACTAATTGTTGCGCCATCAACACAATGGCTGCGCTGATTACTAGGGAGAATAATCCCATCGTAAGGCAAGTAATAGGCAATGCAAAAAATTGTAAAATTGGTTTTACAAACGTATTTAATATACTTAATACTAAAGCTACTTTAACTGCATCCATTGGAGTATCTACGATAGGGTTTCCAAATCCTGTCCAAAGCATCGGCAATACATAAGAAAGTGCAATGACCGTTGCAATTTTTATTAGAAAACGAATGATGAAATTCATAAAAAATAATTTAGATGAACAAAGTACAATATTTATGAAATATATAAAAACAAATGTAGTATTTAAAAATGAGTTTAGTATCTATGTTTTATACTTTTTAAAACCGGTTAAACATCTTTATATTTCCTCATGACTATATATGCCAAAACACATGCAATCATGCAACTTATAGAAACCATCCGAACACCGAAAGGGTTATCTGGCGTTTTGCCTAATAATAATAATGACGGGAAAATAAGGCTTGTTAAAGCTACTCCTATTTTCATCATAAAAGTTTTCAATGCAAAATAAGAGGCATTTTTTGACACACCGGTTTCCTTTGCATTATGTTCTGCATTATCACCGGTTAATGCCATTGGCAAAATACCTAATACAGCTACTGGATAAATATTAAATAATATATATAAACCAATCATCAAATTGACTGGCATTTTAAACAACCCCATTAATGCTGTATAGATGCTTGCAATTGCTAAAAAAATAAATGCTGATAATAATACTTTACGTTTGCCATATTTTTCTACTAATTTATCTATTAAGGGATAGAGCAAAAAGGAGCCAATACCCGAAATGTATAAAATAATAGAGGTATAAACATTGTCTAAGCGCATTAAGGAGGCAACATAATAAGGAACTGCTGTTGTAAATATTTTTGATGGAAACCAATAAATCAATTCTACAATGGCAAATATTCTAAAATTTTTATCACTCCATACTTCCCGCATATTGTCAAAAATGCCACTGTGCCATTTGTCATAAGTAAGTTCTTGAGAGGAGATGTGCTCACCAGAATGGTCTTTTACAAATAAAATTGGGGATAACATTAACAACAAGGCAATAGTGGCATACGCAAAAATACTGTATTGAAAAATTTGTTCGTTTGTAAAAATATTTTCAAAATACTTCATAGAAATATTTATAGTTTGTCCGATACCAATACCAATGGCATACGTTACTGACAATAGCATGATAATATGTAAGCGATCTTTTTCATCTGCTGATATTTCATTTATCATAGCATTATAGGGTGTTGTGTAAAAACATTTAATCATAAAAGCGACAATAACCGTTGCTGACAACCATGCCGTATTGATGGCACTTATTCCATTCGTTATTGGAAAAAAGACCAATATACCTACTGCGGCAAATGGAATAACGGCTGCTGCCATAAATGTTTTTCGCTTTCCAAATTTAAAGGTACTTCTATCACTCAAGCTACCGACAATAGGCTCCATAAACGCACTGATAACATAACCTATGGCTGATAAAATACCAACAATAGTAAAAATTTTTAAAACTGCTCCTTGATATACAAATGCTTTAAATAATGGCTTCCCATTATCTGGTGGTAAATAGAAAAAATAAATTAATTCTGTAAATCCAAAAACTGCCAAACTCCAACCTGTTTGACCGAGTGCGAAGGCAATTTTCCTAGTAAATGATAATTTTACTGGAATGGTGTTTTCATTCATTTAACGAAGATACTCTAATTATTTTTTTGTATTCTTCTAAAAAAAATTATTTATACTTTTTTTTATTCTCTTCTATCGTATCGATTAACTTAGTTGGCCCCAATTTTTCAATGTCATATCCATTTGGATAAGTTGGATAATAATGATCTCTAGTTCTTATATAAGGTTTATCTCTAAACAATAAATTGGCTGTTTTACTTCTGGTGCGTAAAAATTGTGTTACCAAGGTTCTTAATGCGGTTCCGGGTTCTTTATGGTTAAATGCTTTTAATAAATGAGGTGGCATTGCTGCGTGTAAAAATGGTCTGCCAGATTCATACAGGTGTTTGTTTGGCAACACCCAACTAAGCATTAAATTTTCCGTAGCATGAGCTATGGAAGCTCCTTGAGGTGTATATTTAAAATTTTTTATTTCATATTCATCATAGAATTTTCTAAATTCATCAAAACTATCTGGTATATCTTTAATAAACATTTGCTCTCCTATTTCTTTCCAAACATAAAAACCTGCTAACTCTTCGCTGGGAATTAATTTTCTGTATCCATATAGATTTATCCAATCATAAATTCCAAAAATAAAAGTGCCTAAAACATACAGATAATCATCATTAGAAATATTAAATTTTGAATGTATAAAATTCATCTGTTGTAAAGCACGCCAGCCTCTGCCATTTTTGTCTTCTATACCGTATTCAATAATTTCACTCAATATTAAATCCGTATCGTCGTATCTTTTTTGAGTTCGTTTGGTTAATTCGTTGGTTGTACTTAATGTTTTTGCTATAGAAGGAACTGCATACGTTTTATACAAAGACAATTCTAATGCTCGATTAAAATCCCATGGAAATTCATAATGCATCGATAAACGAACTATTTCCCAAGCATCTTTTTGGGGGTTTAGTTTTTCGATGTTGCGAAGTGCTTTAGATTTAAGCATAAAAATATTTAATTGAATATAGACAATAAATTGCATTTAATCAATTCTATATTTTATACAAAAGAAAAAGGCTAATTTAAAAATCAGCCTCTTTTATTGTCAATATTATTGAGAATATTTATTTATTGGGTTGTGGCGTTAACCGTAAATAGGGTTTAATTCGTTTAAATCCTTTGGGGAATTTTATGGCAGCTTCTTCATCAGTAATAGCTGGCGCAATAACTACCTCTTCACCTTCTTTCCAGTTAACAGGAGTGGCAACGCTATAATTGGCTGTAAGTTGCAATGAGTCAATTACACGTAAAATTTCATCAAAATTTCTACCAGTAGATGCTGGATAGGTGATGGTTAATTTTATTTTTTTGTCGGGTCCGATAACAAATACGCTACGAACGGTAAATTTTTCGGATGCATTCGGATGCATCATATCGTATAGAGTTGCAACTTTTTTGTCTGGGTCTGCAATTATTGGAAAATTCATATTGACGTGTTGTGTTTCTTCAATATCTTTTATCCATCCATTGTGTGATGCTAAATCATCTACACTCAATGCTAATACTTTTACACCACGTTTTTCAAATTCGCCTTTTAATTTTGCTGTGTAACCTAATTCTGTCGTACACACTGGTGTATAATCTGCAGGATGTGAAAACAGAACACCCCAGCTATTGCCCAGCCATTCGTGAAAATTAATTGTTCCTGAGGTAGTTTGTGCGGTGAAGTCAGGTGCTTCATCTCCTAATCTTAAAGACATATCGTATTGATTTTTTAAAGGTGAGTAATAAATAGGATATAAATATACAAATCGAATACAATAATTAAAATCAGATACAAAAAATTAAGTATTTTTAGGGAAAATAAAAAAGTATGCAAAGCATTTATATGTCACAAATTTTTAATGCTCCTCAGGAGGAAATTTTTGAATTTTTGAGTAATCATAATAATTTAGGTAAATTATTACATGCAAATATTACTCGCATTAAAGATGCTGAAGAAGACAATCTAAATGGCATTGGCTCTGTGCGCAGTATTCGCATGGGTATTGAGATATTACAAGAAACTGTTACGGATTTTGAAGCACCTGATTATATAGTATATGAGATTACCAGCAAGGCTCCTATTAATTTTCATCAAGGTAGATTAGAGTTTACAACTCTTGAAGAAGGCAAAACACAATTGATTTACACGATTGACTTGGAAACTAAATTTCCATTTATCGATAATGGTATTTTATTTATTTTGAAAACTATTATTTCACATGGATTGAAAAATTTAGCTGAAAGGTATCAATAATGCTCAAAATATATTCCATACAAAAAGAACAACAAACGCAGAAGGGGCAAACCAAACAACGATTGCATTTTCTACAAGATTTTGATGCTCCTATTTATAATGTATTTTCCTTTTTCAGTGAGCACAATCGTTTGGGAGAAATTTACCCGGCATTTATTCGTCGAATTATGGACGCTCCTAATCCTAGAAATTGCAATGATGTCGGTTCTGCGCGTATCATAGTAAGTTTGCCGATGATTATTCAAGAAACCATCACCAATTATACAGAACCTACATATTTGGAATATAAAATTACTGCGGGCAGTCCATTTAAAAATCATATTGGAAAAATGACTTTTATAAAAATTTCAGAAACTAAAACAAGATTAGAATATGTAATAGAATTTGAACCATGGATTCCTTTTACCGGTTTTATTTTGCACCAACTCAATACAAAGATAGTGCAAGATGCATTAAGTACTTTAGCCAGAAAATTCAAACAAAATCCAAACTATTAAAAGGCAACAAAAAAATATTTGGTGGTTACAAAGAATATTATTTTCATTAAAATTAATTTTTAACAATCCTATATTAAACCCTGCGTTGTTTTTCAAGTCTATTTAATAATAAAATAAAAACAATGAAAACACAACTAATTTCTTTTAAATCAATTCTAATCGCAAGTACTTTGATTTTAGGATTTACTTCCTGTAAAAAGGAAACCACAGAAACTACGGATGCACTAGCAGCACAAAGCTACAACTTGGCTGAAGTAGAAGATGAAAATACTCAGACGATGGCAGATCAAGCACAATCGGAAGGTGCCATAAACTTACGTACAGCACCGGTTGATAATTCGTCGGTTGATTTAATTACTGCATGTGCTACCATTACAAGGGATACTATTTCCACTCCAAGGGTTATCACGATTGATTTTGGTTCTGGTTGCACCAATGGCAATGGCGTAACTCGCAAAGGAAAAGTAATAGTTTCCTATACGGGAAAATATAGAGACACTGGTACAAAAATTCATATTACAACAGAAAATTATTATGTAAATAACAACAAAGTAGAGATAGATAGAACAATTACGAATAACGGGCTCAATGGCAGTGGTTTTTATACATTTACCATTCATTCTGCAAGACACGTAACATACCCAGATGGTTTATCTAGCAACAGCACCTCTGATAAAGTACGCGAGTGGATTGCAGGAGCAGATACCCCTCATATTTTTTCAGATGATGTATATAGTATTACAGGTACTGCAACACATACTTCCCGAGCAGGTACTTTATATGATGCCAATACTATCACGCCATTAATTCGCAAAGTAAGT
Organism: Bacteroidota bacterium; assembly: GCA_039797705.1. Taxonomy (GTDB): domain Bacteria; phylum Bacteroidota; class Bacteroidia; order Chitinophagales; family JADIYW01; genus JADJSS01. The sequence continues at coordinate 1,006 of JBDKHK010000076.1, read as the reverse complement.
TGCCACGAGATTGTAAGTGGTCAAGTAAAAATTATTCGCATTGGAAATCGTGAACGTTTTGCAACTATTGACTTTGGAAATGGTGATTGTGATGATGTAGCTACAGTTACTTTAGATAATGGTAAAGAATATACTATCAATTTAAAACATTAAGTAATTCTAATTTTGATAAATAGTGAATGGCTAAGCGCAATGCTTAGCCATTTCTTGTTTACAACAACTAAAAAATAATATGTAGATTATAAGTAAAATATAGCATTATCATGTGGTAAATATAAAGGGCGCTTCTTTGGGAAACGTTTCTTTGGGGCGTAAGCTGGAACTGCTAATACGTTGCTTGTTGGTGTATGTTTATACCAAACAAAAATGAAGTGCATAAACACTATAATAATTAATAAAATCATTGGTAGGGGTTTTTAGTATATCAAATATGCTATAAATAAATGAAAAAAGCAAGTATCCGTTCAATATATTTTACGGTTTTCTATTTTTAAGTGATAATACAATTTTGTTTAAATTAGTTTTGACTAGATAAATATATCTTATGTTTAGCAATTACAGAACAAAGTAGGAGAAAGGTAATTAATATTTTAAATTCTTTTGGAAATGGTAGCAACAAAAAGACAGCAAGGATAATCATATAAGCATAAAGTTAAACTTTATTACTTCTATACGTGTATATTATTGCATTAAACGCAGTATAAAGAAATGCGAGAAAGATACCTAATAATAATATTGATATAAAAGGTAAAACAAACATGATACAGGGTTATTTAAAATAATTCAATATATAAAGGAATGTATTTAAAAAAAAGTAATTTTATTTAATTAAGCTTGCTGTTTAATACTTGCAAACCTGCTTCTATATAATTTCGGATGTCATTGTTTTGGTAATGTGGATCTTCGGAGTCTTTTTTTATTTTCTTACCTAAGCGCACGATGACTGCATTTTCTTTAGGAAGAACAAAAATAAACTGCCCTAATATTCCTCTAAAATATGGGATTG
>JBDKHK010000075.1:0-4226 GCA_039797705.1 Bacteroidota bacterium | reverse complement strand
TTGCGCCCAGTATTTTAAATGCCGGCGGTGATATTTTAATAGGAGCAGCCGTAAAAGAAATTTTAATTGAAGATGGCACTGCTAAAGGTGTCATTATGCAAGATGGAAAAATTATAAAAAGTGATATTGTAGTTAGTGGGGCAGGAGTGCATATTACTTTTAAACATTTACTGCCCGATAGCAGTAAAAAGAAACTAAAATTTTATGACGAAGCCATGCAAATGCAACCATCTTTTGGGCATTTGAGTTTGTATATAGGATTAAAGCATACCGCAGAAGAGTTACACTTGCCAAAAGCAAACTATTGGATTTATCCAACAGGTAATAATCACGACAAAGCGATAGCAGATTTTTTAGCGGATTATAACCATGAATTTCCGGTGGTTTATATTTCATTTCCATCGTCAAAAAATCCTACTTTTTTAGATAAATATCCTGGTCGCGCTACTATTGAAATTATTACTGTAGCAAAGTATGATTGGTTTAAAGAATGGGAAAACACCCGCTGGAAAAAACGAGGAGAAACGTATGATAGTTTTAAAGAAAAATTAGCCCAACGCCTTTTGGAACATTTATATAAATATGAACCGCAATTAAGAGGAAAAATAGATGTGTATGAATTATCAACGCCAATAACTACTAAGCATTTTTGTAATTATCTGCAAGGGGAAATATATGGCTTGGACCATCCGCCAGAACGATTTAAAAAAGACTATCTAAAACCACCAACTCCCATTAAAAATTTATTTTTAACAGGACAAGATATTGTTACCGTTGGCATTGGTGGCGCTTTGATGAGTGGTGTATTAACAGCTTCTGCTATTACAAAAACTAACTTAATCCAAGAAATTGTGACAGCCACAAGGTCATAATTTCATTGTTTTTTTAAAAAATTAGTTTTTGAATAGCCTTTATCAATCCTATTAACACAATTACAGAAACCAATAAAACAAACAGCCATTTCATGCCCGATAAAAAACCTGTAATATTAGCCAAGACCTCCACTCTCTGAGGATATTTTTTTAAAAGTATCATTATTCCAGTATTTTCTAAATAATCAAAAAGAGTAATTATTAAAGGAAGCCTGGCAAGAGTTTGATTTTTGAAAAGCAATAATATTGCAAAACAAAACATTGTGGTATATATAATCGGATATATTAAATCAAGCGTACATTCTGTAATAAAATATTGTTTTCGTTCTGCCTCTTGAAGTTGGTCTAATGTATGGTATGCCTCTTCGGCACTATAAAAATACTGCAAATCTAATGGATTGACATCGGGAGCCTTAGGTGAAAATTGTGGAAATATTACGAACGAAAAAATAAAAACTACCACCAATAATATAAGCGTATTAGTCAAATTAGCGAATTTTTTAATAGAAGAATCAAATGTTAACCACATAATATTAAATTTAATGAACGTAATATACAATTAATCCATGATGGTTGATTTGGGAGTTATCTCTATTCTTCTCTTATTTTTTATTATCTTTGCAATTGCTTAGAGCAAAAAAAGGATTTTAAAAATTTGATCACCTCATGAAACACAAAGCCGGATATGTTAATATCTTAGGAAAACCTAATGTAGGTAAGTCAACCTTGATGAATATTCTTGTAGGTGAGCGAGTTTCTATCATTACCTCCAAAGCCCAAACCACTCGACATCGGATTTTAGGTATTGTCAATGCAGATGATTATCAAATAATATTTTCGGATTTACCTGGAATTATAAATCCTGCCTATAAAATGCATGAATCTATGATGGATTTTGTGCGTACCTCACTAGAAGATGCAGATATTTTTATATTTATAGCTCAAATAGGCGACAAACCAGATAGCCAACCCAAAGAATATGAGTTTATTAAACAATTAAAAATACCTGTTATTTTATTGTTGAATAAAATAGATTTAACCTCTACAGAAGAAACAGCAATAGCATGCCAATTATGGAAAAATGATTTTCCACACGCAACTATTGTTCCTTTTTCTGCCAAATTTAATACGAATGTAGAAGATATTTTACAAAATATTTTAGAGCATTTGCCCGAAAGTGAACCTTATTTTGGAAAAGAAGATTGGACCGATAAACCAGAACGTTTTTTTGTAACTGAAGTCATCCGGGAAAAAATATTATTGAACTACAAACAAGAAATTCCATATAGTTGCGAAGTAGTTTGCACACAATTTACAGAAACAGATGTTATCATTCGGATAACGGTAGAGATTTATGTGGAACGTGAAAGTCAAAAGCCAATATTAATTGGCAAAAAAGGGGAGATGATAAAAAAAGTAGGTACACAAGCCCGAGCAGACTTGGAGAAATTCTTCGGAAAGAAAATATTTTTAGAAACGTATGTACGTGTAGCAGATAATTGGAGAAACAATGATAGCATGTTACGCAAATTTGGATATAAAGAAAATTAATTTTATTAATAAATAAACTACAATAGTGAGTTATACAGTAGCAATTATAGGTCGCCCAAATGTGGGCAAATCCACCCTTTTCAATCGTTTATTGGAACAAAGAAAAGCTATAACAGATGATTTTAGTGGAGTTACCCGAGATCGTCAGTATGGAATTTCAGAATGGAATGGAAAAACATTTAATGTAATAGATACCGGAGGATTTGTGCCGCACTCAGATGATATTTTTGAAAAAGCAATCCTTACACAAGTACGTTTGGCCATTCAAGAAGCAGATTTAATGGTATTTATGGTAGATGTAACTACTGGCATTACAGATTTAGATGAATCCTTGGCAAGAGAACTGCGCAAAACAAAAAAAACAGTCTTGCTGGCAGTAAATAAAGTGGATAATACAGAACGCTCTTATGCTGCAAATGAATTTTATTCTTTAGGATTTGAAAATTTATTTTGTGTTTCATCTATGAGCGGAAGTGGCACCGGCGAGATATTGGATTATATTACAGAACAAATTCCCGATGAGGTAGAAGATGCAGTGGATCTATATTCATCTTTGCCAAAAATTACTATCGTCGGGCAGCCCAATGTAGGTAAATCCACCATGCTGAATGCATTAGTGGGCGAAGAACGAAATATTGTAACAGACATTGCGGGTACCACCAGAGATTCCATTCACACCCATTATAAATTGTATGGAAAAGAATTTTTATTAGTAGATACCGCCGGTATTCGTAAGAAGAGTAAAGTGCATGAAGATTTGGAATTTTACTCTGTCATTCGTGCCGTAAAAGCTATCGAAGAATCAGATGTATGTATTTTAATGTTAGATGCTACAGTAGGTATTGAATTGCAAGATTTAAAAATACTAAGCATCATTGTACAACGTAAAAAAGGAATTGTAATTTTAGTAAATAAATGGGATGCTATAGAGAAAGACAGTAAAACAATGTTGGACTTTCAGAAAAAAATCACTGAAAAAATAGCCCCTTTTACAGATGTTCCAATTGTGTTTATTTCTGCATTAGAAAAACAACGTATCTACTTGGCTATCGACAAAGTGATGGAGGTGTATAGTAATAAACAAATTAAAATACCAACTCATGTACTAAATGAAGTTATGTTGGCAGAAATTGAAAAATATGGTCCGCCGGCTTATCGAGGTGAATATATAAAAATAAAATACGTCACTCAATTGCCGAGCAGCACGCCATCATTTGCATTTTTTTGTAATCACCCAGATTATATAAAAGGGGCTTATCGAAATTATTTGGAAAACAGAATGAGAGAACATTTCAAATTATCAGGTGTTCCTATCAATATTTTCTTCAGAAAAAAATAGAAGAATTTATCACCATTTAATATTCAATTTAAAATTAAACCTTCGAGAGGTGAGATAATTAGGAATTGCCCAAAGGTTATTCTCTGTATCTTTTATCCATCGGTAGGAAAGCGTATTTCTAATTCCGATAATATTAAACACTTCAAAACTTGCCCAAATATTTTCAAATTTACCACCAAAACTTCCTGGTTTTTTCTGTGCTCGTTTTTCACCATTTAGTAATAATGCAGAAAATCCAATGTCTAATCGTCTGTAGGGAGGCATTTTTAATACATCTTTATACCTACTATGGTCGGGTGGGCCATAAGGCAATCCGGTGCCAATAACTAAATTGAAATGTACTTTAAAACGTTTATATTTTTCTATATAATCTTGAAAATATAAACTAACAAACAACGTTTGGTCGGTAGGTCTTCGAATGTTTCCGGGATAATTCGTAATAGTATCTGTAATTGGATAGTTAG
>JBDKHK010000074.1:0-56467 GCA_039797705.1 Bacteroidota bacterium | reverse complement strand
AAATTATCAGAAAAAGAAGTAAAATAATCTTTGGGAATTTGAATTATCTCTTTCCGTTCTTTTAATTGAGCTAAAAGAGGCGAAATTTGTTTCAATTCATTTGCTATTTCTTTTTTTTCTTTCATTTGATAATTGGACGTTTCTAAATTAAAAAGGTTTAACTAAGCCAATAAAAATTCTTCTATTTTTTTTATTGCATGATGATAGGATGCTTTTAATGCACCAACTGAAGTGTCAACAATTGCTGACATTTCTTCATAAGGAAGCTCATCATAATAACGCATAATAAAAACTTGTTTTTGTTTATCAGGAAGCAAATCAATGGCTTTTTGCAATTTTCTATTTAATACTTCCGAAGGCAAATTATCAAAAATACCTTGCTGTAGAATGGCCGTTTTTTCAATATTAATCTCGTTGCGTTTTTTCTGCTTGTTAATATAAGTAATAGCCTCGTTTCCTGCTATGCGATATAGCCAAGTAAACAAAGCAGCATCTCCACGAAAATGCCCAATATTATTCCATATTTTAATGAACGTATTCTGCAAAATATCATTCGCATCTTCGTGGTTGTACACATATCTACGCACGTGATAATATAATCGTTCTTGATAATTATCCAATAATGCACGAAATGCCTTTTCTTTAGAATTGGGTTGTTTAATAAGAAGTAGAATTTCTTCGTCTGTCATTTTCATGTGCTGCATTAGACTTTGAAAAACATCAAAAGTTTAACCAACCTTACTACGTATGCGGCTGAGTGTTTCAATAGACATTCCTAAAAAAGAAGCAATTACACCGATAGGAGCACGACGGACAAGCTCTACCTTTGTTTTAAAAAAATGTTCGTATCGTTCTGTGGCACTCAAGAATTTTAGTTGATAATTTCTAGTAACCAAAGAATTAAAATTGTACTCGGCAATAAGCCTGCCTACTCGCTCCATGATTGGAAACTGTCGATATAATTCTTGTAAATCATCATAATGCAAAGCAGTTAATTCGCAATCTTCCAATAATTCTAAACTCTCATTGGATGGTTGCCTTGAAATAAAACTATCAAATGAAACCAACAGCTCGCCCTCTAATACTATATCATTCGTTAAATCTGTTTTATCTTGCATGTAGAAGTTCCTAGCTAACCCTTTTTCGATAAAATATAAATAATTGCACACATTTCCTCGTTTTAATAATAGATGTTTCTTGTGCAAGGACAATCTTTCCAATCTATTCTCCGTTGCAATAATAGCATCTTTAGTCATCATGTCAAATTGCGACAAGAACGTAATAAATGATATAGGTTTAATATTATCCAAAATATATTTTGATTTTAATCAAAAAATCGTATTATTATAAATTGCAATTTTGCAGTACAATTTTTTACCAAAGATAAACAATTCAGAACAATGAGTCAATCAGGATTTTCAATTAGTGAGTACCATGACATTAAACCCATCTATCAAAAGTTAGATAAGCTGGTTTCGTTGCCCTTACAGCATATAAAACCAGAGGCGATGGATGGATACCTTAATTATTATAAAACAAAGTGTACTAAGTCTCGGGAGGTGTATGACAAGGCACGCCAATATATTCCCGGAGGTGTGCAACATAATTTAGCTTTCAACTATCCTTTCCCTTTAACTTTTACCAAAGCTGAAGGTGCTTATTTATACGATGCAGACGGCAATCAATACATAGACTTCTTACAAGCAGGTGGTCCAACGGTATTGGGAAGTAATTATGCCCCCGTTAGAGAAAAAACAATTGAATTAATTAATGAATGTGGTCCTTCTACAGGTTTATTGCATGAATATGAATTTAAATTAGCAGAAATTATTTGCCGGAACATACCTTCTGTAGATCAATTTAGAATGTTAGGAAGTGGAACAGAAGCAGTAATGGGTGCATTGCGTTTGGCTCGTATCAAAACAGGCAATAAAAAAATCATCAAAATAGGCGGAGCATATCACGGTTGGAGCGATCAAATGGTATATGATTTACGAATCCCAGGCACAAGATTTTTTGATGCAAAAGGAATTCCATTTATGATGCACTGGCACACACAAGCAGTGCCACCAAACGATATTGATGCCTTAGAAAGCACCTTAAAATGGAATAGATTACGCGGAGGAACAGCAGCAGTTATCTTAGAGCCTCTCGGGCCAGAAAGTGGAACTTACCCCGTTTATAAGGAATTTGCACAACAAGCCCGTCAACTCTGTGACCAGTACGGAGCTTTATTGATTTTTGATGAAGTAGTAACGGCGTTCCGTGTCGGAATGAGTGGAGCACAAGGATATTTTGGTGTAAATCCAGATTTAACAATATTCGGAAAAGTAGTAGCAGGTGGTTATCCAGCAGCCGGTGGTATCGGTGGAAAAGCAGAATATATGGACGGACTTGCCGCAGGATTACAAGGGGGCAAAAAAGTAAAAGTAGGCGGAACAATGGCAGCCAACCCTTTAAGCTGCTGCGCAGGCTATCATACTTTGCTGGAAATTGAACGCACCAATGCTTGTGAAAAAGCAGGCAAAGCAGGCGATAGAATTACCAAAGGATTGAATCAATTAATTGACCAATATGATTTGCCGTTTGTTGCCTATAATCAAGGTTCTATTTGCCATTTAGAAGCTGCCGGAACGTTGTTTGTAAAAATAAAATTGATGAAAATAAAATCAGTTTTAGACGAAATCAATAAACGAAAAAAATTAATGGAAGAATACGGCGCAGCTTATATGGCAGAAGGAGTTGTTACCTTGGCGGGAAGTCGCTTATATTGTAGTTTAGCAGATACAGATGAGGTAATTGATGAAGCCTTGAATCGTTTTGAGCGGGTATTTAAAAATGTGAAAAAATAACATACAACAGGCATATCAACAAAAAAAAAGATGGATTGTTTTTTAGCATACGATGTAGGCACCAGTAGTGTAAAATCTATTTTAGTAGATACAGCAGGAACTATCCATGCGTCTGCCATAGAAGAATACCCATTGCAAATGCCCAATCCGGGCTGGGTAGAGCAAAATCCAGAGGACTATTGGAATGCAATATGCAAAGCCACTAAGCATTTAGTGGCAGATTCTTCAGTGGCATTAAAAGACATTAAAGGTATCGTTTTTACCACACAAGCAATGGGAATTATTCCCGTAAATAAAGCCGGAGAAATATTACATCCAAATATTTCGTGGGTGGATGGAAGGGCTGAAAAACAGGCACTTTCCATTATGCGAAAGTTAGGTGGAAAAACCATTTTTAAAAAGATTATCGGAGTAGAAATTACAGGAAAAGATGTAATACCCAAATTAATTTGGTTAAAAGAAAATCGTCCTGAAATATTTAAAGATACCTATAAAATTTTAGATGTAAATGGCTATCTAAGATATAAATGTACTGACCGTATGGCAGCAGAATGGTCAGGGGCTTGTTCGTATGCATTCAATTTAAAAAAGAAAGATTGGGAACGAATCCTTTTTTCATTTTCTGGTGTTGGGACAGATAAACTTCCCGATTTGGTTCGCTCTATTGATGAAGCAGGAAAACTAACCCATCAGGCTGCTATAGAGATGGGTTTAATGGCAGGTATTCCAGTATTTGGAGGTTGCGATGATACACAAAGTGCCGCAGTTGGAACCACCGCCATCAAAGAAGGAGAAGCACATATTTATACAGGAACTTCTGCATGGGTAGGCGTTGCCACCAGTAAAGACAGGGGGTTTAAAAACGGTGCTTATTCGCTTCAAAGTGCCGATCCAAATACAAATATAGTTGTCTGCATCACCGAATCTGCTGGAGTAAATACAGAGTGGTTGCTTTCAAATTTTTATGCCCATGAAAAACAAGTAATGAGTACCGCTCATTTATTTGAGTTATTAGAAAATAATGTAAAACAAACTCCTGCAGGTGCCGAATATCTGATAATGACACCTTGGTTTTTAGGGGAGCGTTGTCCCGTTAATACCACCACGACTCGTTCTACCATTTTCAATTTATCACACCAACATACGAGAGCGCATATAGCTCGCGCACATTTTGAAGGTATTGCGTATAATTTGCGCTGGTCTATTCAAAATTTAGAAAGAGATTTTGGGTTTAAAATAGAAGAATTAAAAATCACTGGAGGCGGTACTTTAAATGCTACCTGGATGCAAATTATTGCCGATGTAACACAACGAAAAATCATCACCACCTCACAGCCTAAAAATGCAGGCGCATTAGGCGCAGCCATGTGTGCCATGGTGGGAAGTGGCGTATTTAATAGCTTTTCAGATATTCATCAATTAATTAATAGCAAAGATACATTTATACCTAATCCGAAAAATAAAATAGTATATGATGAAATTTTTGTATCTTATCAAAAGATTTATCATCAATTAGAAAAAACATACAAAGGAATTAATCACCACCGATTTTAAAATAAAATGAATATAGAAATAATAAAAAAAGAAGTGTGCGAAGCTGGCAAGCGATTGCTGAAAGAGGGATTAGTAGCACGTACGTGGGGCAATGTAAGTATCCGTGTCAATGAACGTCAAATGGTTATTACTCCGTCGGGCAGAAAATATGAGGAACTGACACCTAATGACATGGTATTGGTCGATATTTATACTTTAAAATATGAAGGTTCTATTAAACCATCTTCTGAATTGAAACTACATTGTCAAGTGTATAAAAACAGACCGAATATTAATTCCGTAATCCATACGCATCAAATGTATGCTTCTATTGTAGCAGCAGCACAAAAAGATGTGGAAGTATTACAAAAAGAACATCAACTAATTCTGGGAGCAACGGTAATAAAAGCAGCTCCGTATGCTTTACCAAATACTAAAAAAATTACGGTAGAAACAGAAAATGCCATTGAACAATCCAATGCTGCATTAATGGCAAATCACGGTGTAGTATGCATCGGAACCGATTTGGAAAATGCTTTTGAAGTGGCACGCACCTTAGAAAAAGCCTGCGAAGTATTTATTGAATCAAAAAAGAAAACAGCCTAATAATATTACGAACGGATGATACAATCTTCCAATATATAGATTGTATTTCTCTATAAAAATTTAAACATGACCAAGCAAGAAGATATACAGGAATTATTAAACGCGGCAAACTACTTTGAGCAACAAAGTGCAGGTTATAAAAGCTGGGGAAAAGTAGAAGTATTGCAAATTGCTGTTCGCTTGAAGAGCGGTAAAATTTTTGTAACAGATAAAAATAAAAAATTGAATGAATTAAAAAATTCAGATGTTTATATAGCGGATACAAAAAGTATTTTTCACACTATTTTTTCTAAAAGAAAAGATATTCAAACCATTCTATTTACCAAACAAGAATATGCCTCTCAGGTATCAGAAGAAATTCCGCCGATATTAGATGATCAAGCACAATTATTAGGCGTGTCTGTGAAAATTGCAAAAAATGAACAAAATATTCCTTGTGCTTTGAAAGGTCGTTTCGCTGCTATTTTAAAAGATGGCAATAGTATTTGTGTCGGAAATAATTTAGAAGAGGCTTATGTAGCCGCACAATTATTAGAAAAAACATCTAAAGCATTTGTAGAAGCAGCACATTTAGGCGGTGCAAAATCTATCAATAGAATAGAAGCATGGCTGATGCATCAATTTTATAAATTGAAATACTCTAAAGAAGCCAAGAAGAATAAATAATTGGGTAGTACATGAATTATTTTATCTCAATCCTATTTTGTATTCTATTTTTGAAATCTGGGTTTAGCCACGATAATAATTCATTCTCTAATTCACCTAATGTTATTCTCATTTTAGCAGATGATTTAGGATATGGTGATTTAAGTTGTTACGGTCAAACAAAATTCCAAACACCTAATATCGATGCACTTACTAAGGATGGTATGTTGTTTACCCAACATTACTCAGGCGCACCTGTTTGTGCTCCTTCACGTGCTGCTATACTTACAGCCAAACACATCGGACATACGACGATACGTGGAAATAAAAAGGGAAATAAATATGGCGACTTTCCTCTTTCTGAATACGATACTACTCTTACTCAATTATTTAAAAGTAGAAATTACACTACTGGAGTCTTTGGTAAATGGGGCGTTGGTTATCCGGGCTCTTCTGGCGACATTTCTAAAAAGGGAGTAGATGTTTTCTTTGGATATTACAGCCAACTCGCAGCACATAATTATTACCCCGAAATGCTGTGGTCTAATGATAAAAAGGTTTTCATTCCTGAAAACAAACGATACGGCAATAAGGTCTATGCACCCAACATGATTCATGACAGTGTAATGATATTTCTTGAACGAAATAAAAACAATCCTTTCTTTCTATATATCCCTACTATCATCCCTCATGCAGAACTTGTTCCACCAGATTCTTTAACCAAAAAATACAAAAATTTATATGGAACAGAAAAACCGTATAAAGGCATAAAGACAATAAGATTTGCTACTAAATATGGTGCTTATGGCAAACAACTATATCCTAAAGCTGCTTATGCTGCTATGATGGAATTATTAGATAAGCAAGTGGGAGAAATTGTGGCAAAATTAAAAGAAGAAAAAATTTATAACAACACCATTATCATCTTTACCTCTGACAATGGGGCGCATAAAGAAGGGGGCGCACAACCTGATTTCTTTAATAGTAATAATGGATTACGCGGGTATAAAAGAGATTTGTATGAAGGAGGAATTCGAATACCACTTATTGTACATTGGCCTGACAAAATTAATAAAGGCAGCACGCCAATTATTTCTGCAAACTGGGATATTATGCCCACTTTAGCCGAAATCATTCAAGCACCTATGCCGACAAATACAGATGGCATTTCTTTGTGTCCAACACTTTTTCAACTTTCTGAAAAGCAAACTCAACATCCTTATTTATATTGGGAATTTCATGAAAATGGCGGCAAGCAAGCCATTAGAATGGGTAAATGGAAAGTTATTAAACTAAACGTAAACTCTCCGTATAAAAGCACCATAGAATTATATGACTTAGATAATGATGTTGCTGAATCTAACAATCTTGCTGAAAAACACCCAGAGATAGTAAAACAACTCTTAGATTTAATGAATATTGCCCATACACCCAATAAATTCTTTTCATTTAGAAATGATAGATATCGATAGTATTCAATGTCGTAGTTAAAAATATCCCTTTACCATTTTGTTATAAAAAGAATTTTTCTTATTTTGTAGTATTCACTTTATTTCATCAAATTTAATTATCTAAATCATGATTATTGATTTACATACCCATCCCAATCTTAAAGCATTTAATTCTGATTATCCTGAGCCTGCGGCAAATATGTGGGACAATATTCATCACAGAATTGATGGCTCCAAACAAGCGCAAAACATAAACGACTTAACCAAACATATTTGGAAAGAGTCGCAAAGTAATTTAGATAGAATGACCGCGGGCGATGTGCGTGTTTTTCAACTCAGCTTATATCCTACTGAAAAGGGATTTTTAAATGTGCGAAATATACCTGAAACATTATTTGGGAAACGCAGGGTTAATTTATTACAAGAAATTATAACCGGTTATCATTCGAGCAGCATTACTGCACAGAAAAAAAATAAAAATTATTTTAAAGAACTACAAGCAGAATATGAATATGTAAAAAGCCAACAAGGCAAAAGCCCAGATGGCAAGAGTGAGTTTGTAATCGTAAATAATTATAAAGAGTTAGACCATGCTCTAAAAAAGAAGGATACGTTAGTAGGCATTATTACAATTGAAGGTGCGCATGTTTTTAATAGTAATATTGATGGCATTGACAAGATGAATAAACAGGATTTATTTAAAATGCTATCAGAAAATATACAAACTGCTAAAAACTGGGAGCATCCGCCTTTTATAATAAATTTATCACATCATTTTTGGAATTATTTAGCTGGACATTCCAAAAGTTTTAAACGTCCTATTAATAATATTCTAAATCAAAATAAAGGAAAAAATAAAGGCATTACAGAAGCCGGCTGGCAGGTAATACGTGAATTATTAAGCACCAGAAATGGAAAACGTATTTTAATAGATACCAAACACATGAGCGCAGCTTCCAGAATAGAATATTATGAGTTTATAAAAAATCATAATTACATTAATCCAACTAATAAAATTCCGGTAATAAGCAGCCATGCTGCTGCCAATGGTTTTAAAACGATAGACAGTTCTATTGAAGATGCTGATTTTATGGCGAAAGCCCGAAAAGACAGATTGTTCAAATGGAGTATTAATATTTCGGATGAAGAAGCCAATATCATTCACGATTCTGAAGGATTGGTTGGATTGATGATGGACAAAGGAAATTTAGGTGGCGTTGATTTAATAGCTGAAATTAGCAAAGAAACAAATGTTCTAAAACAACGCAAATTGTTTACGCATTTGTTTTGGGACAATGCTTTCCAATTGGTAAAAGCCATAGGCAAAAAATCAGGCTGGGATATCATCGCTCTCGGCACCGACTTTGATGGCACCATTACGCACATGGATCCATATCCTACCGCCGCAGAACTACCATTGCTACAAAAAGATTTAATAGACTTTTTAAAGGAAAAAGACTATCGCAAAGAATTGTGGTTCGATTATACGCCTAAGGAATTAGTAGATAAAATGATGCATGGAAATGCCCTGCGTTTTTACAAGAAATATTTTGTTTAATTATTTTCTTGCTAATACTTTTTCTACTTTCTCGATAATATCTTTTGGCATTAATCCGTATTTTTCTAAAAGTTGGTCTGGTGTACCGCTCTCGCCGAAAGTATCTTGCACGGCTACCATTTCGATAGGCGCTAAATGATGACGAGATAAAACGCTTGCCACGCTTTCTCCTAAGCCACCATTTTGTTGGTGTTCTTCGGCTGTTACCACACAACCTGTTTTCTTTACAGAAGTCAAAATAGCTTCTTCGTCTAAAGGTTTGATGGTGTGCATATTTATCAACTCTACAGAAATGCCTCGTTTTTCTAATTCTTGTCCCGCCAAAACAGCGTGCCATACCAAATGCCCGCAAGCAATAATTGTTACGTCTGTTCCTTTGGATAAAAATTGTGCTTTGCCAATTTGAAAAGTTTCATCTTCAGCAGGCGTAAAAATAGGCCAAACAGGGCGACCAAAACGCAAATAAGTTGGTCCAACTTTTTCGATAATTGCTTTCGTAGCCAAGCGTGTTTGATTGTAATCGCAAGGAACGACCACTGTCATGTGCGGCAACATTTTCATCAATCCAATATCTTCCAAAATTTGATGCGTAGCACCGTCTTCGCCCAAAGTCAATCCGGCATGAGAGCAACAGATTTTTACATTTTTATCTGAGTATGCTACGCTTTGTCGGATTTGATCATACACACGACCAGTACCGAAATTAGCAAAAGTAGTAGCTACTGGAATTTTATCGCCAATAGCCAAACCTGCAGCAATACCAATCATATTGGCTTCTGCGATGCCTGTTTGGATAAAGCGTTCTGGAAAATCTTCAATAAATTTTTCTAGCTTTAAAGAGCCGATTAAATCGGCGCACAGTGCCACCACATTTTCGTTGGCTTTTCCTGCTTCGTGAATACCAACGCCAAAACCTGAGCGGGTATCTTTTTTATCGGTGTAGGTGATGTTTTGTAACGACATATTATTTCAGATTTCAGAATTAAGATTTGTGATTTGTTAGTGTGTTATTAATATTTCTTTGGTTTCATGTCTGTGCTTCTAATTCTGATAACAACTATTTCATGTTCAGATATGTAATAAGAAATTCTATAACGATAAATTTCATACGCTTTGAAATTCCCGTCGTTATTCATTTTGTATTTATCATTAGGATATTTTTCAGAAAAATCAGCTAACAGAGAAGTTGAGTTAAATATTTTATTTTTTACTTCTATTGCATTCTGATAAGAATCTTCTAAAATATATTGATAGATTTTTTCTAATTGCTTTTCAGCATTTTCAGTCCAAACAACTTTTTTATTTATTACCATTTCTTGCTTGCCGCTTCTATTTCTGCCTGTGTTTTAAAATTTCCATTTTTATATTGAAGCATAGACTCATCAATATCTTTATTGTATTGTTCAATATCTATATCATCATCCATATCCAATAATTTTTGAATAGCTTTCAAAATCCATTCATCTTCTACTTGCTGAATTTCCTGAATAATACGTTCTTTTGTTTCTTTTATTTCTGCAGCACTCATGGCGTTGAATTTGTAATAAAGTTAATTAATCTTTTTTATGTGCGTATCTTTTTTATCAGTGTAGGTGATGTTTTGTAACGACATATTATTTTCTGAATTTTTCTTTTGGATTTCTGCTTGAATGAAAAAATGCGTAAACTACAATAATGGAATCGTTTTCCATAGTATAAACAATTTTGTATGGAAAACGATTTACAAATGCTTCTCTTCTATCATTGAAAGTAATTTTATTTATTGTAGGATTTTGTAAGATATTAGAAATGCTTTTTCTTATTTCTTGTAACAATTCATAACCTAAATCATATTGTTGTTCTTCGTACCAAATTAGAGCGTCTCGCAATTCTTGTCGTGCTTCTTCCTGAATTTCTATCTTCATTATTTTTTTATGATGGATTCTAGTTCTTTATCTACTTCTTCCCATGTATAAGATTTGCTTTCACCTGATTTTCTTTTTTCCATTCGTTTGTCTAATTCTGTTAATTCTGGATCATCCATATCCAATAATTTTTGAATAGCTTTCAAAATCCATTCATCTTCTACCTGTTGAATTTCTTGAATGATGCGTTCTTTTGTTTCTTTTATTTCTGCTGCACTCATGGAGGAAAAATTATTTACCTTACAATTTACTAAAAATATTAATAATCACCCAACGTTTCTTTCAATTGAGATAAGGCACTTTCCAATTGTGCGTCGTTGGGTGCGCTGCCGTGCCATTTGTGCGTTCCCATCATAAAGTCCACGCCAAAGCCCATTTCGGTGCGCATTAATATTACAACTGGTTTGCCATTTTTTGCTTTCAATTGTGCTTCTGTTAAAGTAAATACAACATCTTCCATTACGTTACCTCTCATTTCTAATACTTCCCAACCAAATGCCCTAAACTTAGCCCTTAAATCGCCTAAATCACATACTTGTTGTGTAGAACCATCTATTTGTGCATCGTTCCAATCTACTGTAACAATCAGATTATCTACTTTTTTGGCGGCAGCAAATATAACGGCTTCCCAAATTTGCCCTTCTTGCAATTCTCCATCACCGGTAAGCACGTAAACAAATCGGTCATCCTTATCTATTTTTTTTGCCAATGCAGTTCCAATTGCCACAGAAATACCTTGGCCAAGCGAGCCACTGGCTATGCGTATGCCGGGCAAGCCTTCGTGGGTGGTTGGGTGTCCTTGTAAGCGAGAGTTGATATGTCGAAAAGTGCCAAGTTCTTTGACCTCAAAATAGCCTCTTCGTGCCAATACGCTATAAAACAAAGGCGAAATATGCCCATTGGATAAGAAGAATAAATCTTCATTCTTTCCTTCCATTTTGAAATCAGTATCTATTTTCATGATCTCAAAATAAAGTGCGGTTAAAAAGTCGGCACAACCCAGCGAGCCGCCTGGGTGTCCTGATTTGCATTGATGTACCATGCGCACAATATCTCGGCGTACTTGTGTGGCTGTTTGTTGAAGTTCTGCTATTTGCATATATTAGTGGTAAGTGATAAGTAATTAGAAGTAAGGTTTTTAACTGAGTTGAAAAACCTTACTACCTTACAAAAGTAAGAAAATTAACATGCATTTCTATTAATAGAAAATTACCAAGGAAACTTTATTTTATCTTTTAAAGTATTTTTTACATTATCAATCACTTTTCCTTTTTGAGTAGTATCTTTTTGACCGGTTAATATTTCTTGCAATTTGCCTTTGGCTTCGTCTATTACCTGATTTTTTACGGTGTCTAATACTTGTTTTGCTTGTGTGGTCACCTCTTCTTTTATTTGCTGTACCTGTTGCTGCACTTGCTCTTTTACTACATCTTTCATTGTTCCTCCTCCGAGCGTTCCATCGGGTTTGCCTACTGTTATAACGGGTTTGTTAAAAGTACCTCCTACTTTCAAATTGATACGAATAACCTCAGGCACCATTCCATTGAGTTGTTTAATAGGATTTTTTGCCAATAATCCTTCGGCAAAAGAAGAAGCCTGCCCGAGCTCTTTCCACGGAACATCAATAGCAACGGCATAATCCATCGTTTGGTCTAATCCTTGAGAGCCGCCAACGGTCATTTTCATATTATTTACTTTTGTGTCAAATGGTGCTATTAATATTCTTCCATTGGCAACGGTGGCTTTTACATCTAAGTTTTCGATGCGTAAATTTTCTAGTTGTTTTAGTTTTGTTTGTTCTACAATTTGTTGCAATGCCGGAAATCCTGAGATATTTGCCAAAGGCATTTTAAATCCTGCGGTACCATTTAAAGAATTTAAATCGGGAGATAAATCTGGATGAATGGCCATTTGCATATTCATATTGGAATTAAAAATACCGTGTATATATTTCATAATAGGAGCTGCTTGTTTCATACTTCCTATGTATTCATATACTTGTTGCACATCAAAATTTTGAATATTATATGTCAAATTTCCTGTTGGAATATCCGATTTCGTATTATAAAATCCGCTCACAATTGCAGAGCCTCCCAACAAGTTAGCCTCTAAATTATTAAGGGTAAGTTGTTCGTTTTTTAGATTTATTTTTCCTTGTAAGTTTTTAATATCTAATCGGTCATACAACAATTCGTTTATGGTAGCCACACCGTTCAAATCAATGTTTTTAGGAATACGAAAAGCCTCTTTTGCTTGTTGTGCAGTTGATTTTTTTGCAGAAGTTGAATCTGGTAAAAATTCATTTGCATCTATCTTATTGGAAAGAATAGTGACATTTCCGCTCACCACAGCGTCTTTGGATAAAGCATATCCAATTACATTTTCCAATTTCCCTTTTATATCAAAATCACTTTTCCCAATAGCGGCTTTACATTGAGGAATATCCACAAATTGTGGTGAAAAATTTAATTGCAAACTACTAATCGAAACTGGTTTTGGAACATCTGTCGAAGCATATTCTATATTGCTCGCATTAATATTTCCGGCTGCTTGTATATTTTGGTAACGCTTAGCTTCTACATCCGATTTTTTTGCTTTTACTGCCAAATCTACCTTTGCTGTTCCGCTTAGTTTTTGAACATTTTCTATTGGATAAAATTTTTGTATGTCGGCTAAATTGATGTTTCCTTTTGCAGCTAAATCTATATTAGGATCAGAAATGGGAGTAGCAATATTTAAATGTCCAGAGATAGGCTCATTTGCAAAATTTATGCGAAAATCTGAAACGTTTACTACCGTCTTGTCTAAATCCCCTTCCTCATGATTTATTTTTGCATTTATAAAAACATCGGTTACGGCACTCGGCAGTTTTGGATATTGGAATTTGCCATTATCCACTTTTAAATTTAAGGTGAAAGATGGATAGGATTTACCCTGCATGGTGCCTTTCATCCTCCCGTCTAATTTCAGTATTCCAGCTGCGGTGATGTCTTTAAAATCTTTTGCATATACAGCAGGAATAAGCGACAATAAAGATTTAAAATCTGTTTGTGCTGCATTAAAAGATACGTCCATTATTGTTTTGGTAGAATCAGGTATTTGAACAAAACCATTAAACAACAAACCTAATTTATTAAGCGTTAATTTATTTTCTTTAAAAGTATATTTATGTTGTGTTTGGTCTATATTTAGCTTGCTTTCCAAATTTATCGCTGCATCTTTTAAATAAGTAACCAACCCTTGAGATGCGGAAATTTTTTCAATATTAGTACTAGAGGCATAATCCAATATTTCCGAAGAAAAATCTCCTTTGCCTTTATGATTAAAATTAATCACTTTTAAAGAAGTTCCTCCTTTCAAATCATCATAAAAGAGATTGATGTGTTTTAGGCTTAGTTTTTTTAAAGACAATATAAAAGGCTTAGAAGCAGTTGTATCGTTCGATGGTTTTATTATGTCCCAGTTTGCAAAGCCTTCTTTATTAATTATTGCATTTAAAGTAGCATCTGTAATTTCTACCGATTTTATCTTGTATTGATTTCCTTTGATAACACTCATTAAGTCTAGAGATGCTTTCGTATTTCCAACTTGCAATAACGTATCTCCTTCAAATGGTGCAATGCCTACAATCGTTAATCCATCCATGCTCAGTGCGATATTGGGAAAATTGAGAATATTATTCAACAAAGACAAATCAACATCTTTAAAATCAACTTTTGCATTTAGTTGAGTACTGATTTCTTCTTTTGCCAAAGCAATAATTTTATCTTTAAATAAAAATGGAACAGCAACAGCTGATGTTAAAATAATTAAGAGTAAGCCTAAAATAATGTACGTGATTTTTTTCATCGAATCGGAACTTCTTTTTGTTTAAACGTTAAAGATACTAGTAATATTACGCAAACTAAACATTCATTAAAGTAGATTGTTTGCTATTCTGTCAATATAATTAAGTATATCCAATTTCTATGCGTAACATTTTGTAATTTTGAATAATATTTGAACCATGCAAGAAGTCTTACCATATCATCCTAAAAATAAAATACGAATTGTCACAGCGGCCTCTTTGTTCGACGGACACGATGTTGCCATCAATATTATGCGCCGCATAATTCAGGCATCGGGAGCAGAAGTAATTCACTTAGGTCACAATCGTTCCGTTGCAGAGATTGTCAACTGTGCTATTGAAGAAGATGCAAATGCCATTTCATTAACTTCATATCAAGGCGGTCATACGGAATTTATGAAATATATGTATGATTTATTGCAAGAGAAAGGCTGTGGGCATATAAAAATATTTGGCGGTGGTGGTGGAACCATTTTGCCACAAGAAATAGAAGATTTACACGCTTACGGAATTGAGCGCATTTATTCTCCTGATGATGGACGAGCGATGGGATTACAAGGAATGATAAATGATTTGTTACAAAAATGTGATTTCCCGACAGGGAAAAATATCGACTTTAAAACAGAAGATTTAAAGAATAAAAATCACAGACAAATTGGTCAATTAATTTCTTGTGCTGAAAATTTCCCAAATGATTTTGAAAAATTCGTGCCTCAATTTCCAACTAATAATTCTACGATTCCAGTACTCGGAATAACGGGAACAGGAGGTGCCGGGAAATCTTCTTTAACAGATGAATTAGTACGACGCTTTTTATTAGATTTTCCTAATAAAACAGTCGCTATTGTTTCGGTGGATCCATCTCGAAGAAAAACAGGCGGTGCTTTATTAGGCGATCGTATTCGGATGAACAGCATTCACAATGAAAGAGTGTTTATGCGCTCTATGGCAACACGTCAGACCAATGCCTCCATTTCTAAAGATGTTAAAGATGCTATTCAAATTTTCAAAGCAGCTCAATACGATTTAATTATTGTTGAAACTTCTGGTATTGGGCAAAGTGGAACGGAAATAGTAGATATTGCTGATGTTTATCTATATGTGATGACGCCTGAATTTGGTGCCGCCACTCAATTAGAAAAAATTGATATGCTCGATTATGCAGATATTATTGCCATCAATAAATTTGACAAACGGGGAGCGCAAGATGCCTTGCGAGATGTGAAAAAACAATATCAACGCAATCACCATCTTTGGGATAAAAACCCTGATAACATGCCAGTATATGGAAGTATTGCATCTCAATTTAACGACCCAGGCACGAATGATTTATATTTGCATTTGATAGAATTGATAAATGCTAAATGTTCTTTAAATTGGACAAATTCTACGAGTTTACGCACGGGAAAATCAGAAAAAATTTATATCATTCCACCCAATAGAACACGCTATCTTTCAGATATTACTAAAACAAACAGAGATTATGATATTTGGGTAAAAGAGCAAGCAGAAATTGCCAATAATCTATATTCTTTAAATCGTGTAGCTAAACTTCAGGATTTAAAAATCGCGGATGGGTTAGAAGAAAGTATAAAAAAATACCAACAAAAATTACACCCCGAATGTCTGCAAATACTGGATTCATGGAAAGTAAAAAAGGCAAACTATGCTAATGAATTTTATGTATTTAAAGTTCGAGATAAAGAAATAAAAATTAAAACACATACAGAATCTTTATCTCATATACAAATTCCAAAAGTTAGTTTGCCAAAGTATGAAGCTTATGGTGATATTTTAAAATGGAGTTTGCAAGAAAATGTACCTGGAGAATTTCCATATACTGCAGGTGTATTTCCATTTAAAAGAGAGCATGAAGACCCCACCCGAATGTTTGCAGGAGAAGGCGGGCCGGAGCGCACCAACAAACGCTTCCATTATGTGTCTTTAGGAATGTCGGCAAAACGACTTTCTACGGCATTTGATAGTGTTACTTTGTACGGAAATAATCCAGCAATTCGTCCCGATATATATGGAAAGATTGGCAATTCCGGCGTTTCTATTTGCACCTTAGATGATGCCAAAAAATTATATTCCGGGTTTGATTTATGCTCTCCCTCTACTTCGGTATCTATGACGATTAATGGACCGGCACCCACTATTTGTGCTTTCTTTATGAATGCGGCCATCGATCAGCAATGTGAGAAATATATTAGAGAACATCATTTGGTGGAAGAAGTCAATAAGAAAATTGATAATATTTATACTGCCAAAAAAATGACAAAACCAAGCTATCATGGCGAACTTCCAGAAGGAAATGATGGATTAGGACTGCTGTTATTAGGTGTTACAGGAGATCAGGTTTTAGAAAAAGAGGTGTATGAAAAAATTAAATCGTATGCGTTATCGCAAGTAAGAGGAACCGTGCAAGCAGATATTTTAAAAGAAGATCAGGCACAAAATACTTGTATTTTTTCTACAGAATTTTCTTTAAAAATGATGGGAGATGTGCAAGAGTATTTTGTACAACACAAAGTGCGCAATTTCTATTCTGTATCCATCAGCGGATACCATATTGCAGAAGCGGGCGCTAATCCTATTTCTCAATTAGCATTTACACTTTCTAATGGATTTTCTTTTATAGAGTATTATTTATCAAGAGGAATGCACATTGATGATTTTGCGCCAAATTTATCTTTCTTCTTCTCTAATGGTATCGACCCTGAATATGCAGTAATCGGTCGAGTAGCCCGTAAGATATGGGCAAAAGCATTAAAATATTTATACAAAGCAAATGAAAGAAGTCAGAAATTAAAATACCATATTCAAACGTCGGGTAGAAGTTTGCACGCACAAGAAATTGATTTCAACGATATACGAACCACGTTGCAAGCGCTGTATGCCATCT
This sequence comes from Bacteroidota bacterium, assembly GCA_039797705.1. Classification (GTDB taxonomy): domain Bacteria; phylum Bacteroidota; class Bacteroidia; order Chitinophagales; family JADIYW01; genus JADJSS01. Next base: position 39,166 of record JBDKHK010000074.1, on the reverse strand, counting down.
ATGATAATTGTAATTCTTTACACACTAATGCTTATGACGAAGCCATTACTACTCCAACAGAAGAAAGTGTGCGCAGAGCAATGGCAATTCAATTAATCATCAATAACGAATTGGGGTTGGCTAAGAATGAAAATCCTTTGCAAGGTTCTTTTATTATTGAGGAATTAACAGATTTGGTAGAAGAAGCGGTGTATGTAGAATTTGACAGAATAACGGAACGTGGCGGCGTATTAGGCGCGATGGAAACCATGTATCAACGCAGTAAAATTCAAGAAGAAAGTATGTATTACGAAACGAAAAAACATTCGGGCGAAATGCCAATTATTGGTGTCAATACTTTCTTGTCTTCTAAGGGTTCTCCTACTATTTTGCCAATGGAAGTAATACGCAGTACAGAAGAAGAGAAGAAACGACAAATCCATAATTTAGAGGCACAGCATACAAGATTTTCAGAAAAAACTAAAGAACAAATTGTCATTTTACAAAACGCTGCTTTAGAAAACAAAAATATGTTTGACGTATTGATGGAAGCCGTAAAATATTGTAGTCTCGGACAAATTACCGATGCCCTGTTTGAAGTGGGCGGACAATACAGAAGGAATATGTAAGAAACTACCTTGTATCAATACTAATGCAGCTTTTAGTTTTTTTCTATTTCTATAATGCTAGCAACAGCATTTTTATTTTCACTTTCTGCCGAAAACCCGATTCTGCCTTGCGTAGAATTGTATTGAACATTACTTAATAACATCCCGCGAAGTGCATTATCTACTTTGTTTTTATAATCCCCATTTCCGGTATTTATAGCATCGTTTAATTTTTTATAGTCAATAGGTTCTTTGGTAACCACTATTGCCATATAATCTTTAGTTCCTATATTGTCCGCTTCCAACGATTGATTTTTAGGAAATAAGCGATAGCCTGTTATACCACAAAATGCAGTGTGTTTCGGCGTATAAGGAAATAATACGTAGCTGCTTCCATCTGTTTCTTGTCCAAAAATATAGATATAACATTCAATAGAATTTTCTACTTCTATCTTAAAGCGTGTTCCTTTGGAAATAGGTGAGATAGTAGAAAAAACACTGCCATTATTGCGCAAAGGAATATATTTTTTGCTTGCATTGTCCACCAATCCAATATTACACTGAAATTTGCGAGCCGCCATCTCTCCACGCTTAGGCAATGGTTGCAACGCATAAGCTTCTTTGTTGAAATGCATAAAATCTTTATAGCGCATCCAGGCTATTCCGTTTTCGCCCCATTCATTTCCCCAGCTATTCATAATTTGAAAACTACCACCTTCTAATCTGTCATCATACCCAATGATGCACATGCAATGTCCTCCAAATCCTTCCATATCATAATCTCTGTCTGTAGGAATCCAAACTTTTTTGCCCATCATATCTTGCATAAAACTGCCACCTACCATATTGCCAATAATTACTGGGGCGCCTTTGGCTAAATATTGTTTGATGGCATAAAAATCAGTAGTGTAATCATTGCCATCTTTAGACAATCGTTCGTATCCTCTAATTTTAAATTGTTGTGCAGTCTGTAATATTTGTTGATTAGGTTCTTGGCTACAACTTTGGTCGGTATATTCAAAATATTTTTTCTGAATATCGCCAGCATCCTGCATCACTTTACAGGCATTAATAATATAAGCACCTTGGCATTGTTTATTCCCAATTTGATTATACACAAAAGAAGGACTCATAGCAACTTCATCCGGATTTTGTCCAGTGGAGGAAGCCTCTAAAATAGTGCGTGCGGCATACGAACTTCCCCAGCCTACGCAAGAGCCTTGTTGTCCTTGATCCATCCGTGATGGAGCAAATTTCTCTAAACTCACATACTCAGGCAATGGATTTTTATCATCTTCTGCTAATGCTGCTGCTACTTGTGATTGATCATATACTTCTTGCTTCATTTCTGCACCTGTTGATAAAGGAGCCAAAACTCCGCCGCCACTTCCGCCTAATAATCCCATTTTAAAAACAAAAAAACCGCCAACGAGTAAAAGTGGGATTCCAATTAAAGGTCTTTTGAAAACAAGATTGAGAACAATTGGAAGAAAAGCAGTTAAACAACCGCCACCCGCAGCACCTCCGCCACCTGTGTTTCTTCCGCCACCGGAAGGTGGTGTATAATCTGCTTGTTGGTTGGCATCATCCGTCATTCGTATCGGCATAAGTAAAGTTTTAGGTTTGAAATTTAAGTATTTCAAATGAGATTTGAAAAATAAAAAAAAGTCCGCAAATGCGGACTTTTAAAAGTATGATTTTAGAGGGATTATCCTATCAAATTATTTTTTACTAAATATTCTCCAATTTGAACAGCATTGGTAGCTGCACCTTTACGTAAATTATCTGCTACTACCCATAAGTTCAATGTTTTGGGTTGTGTTTCATCGCGACGGATTCTTCCAACAAAAACTTCATCTTTTCCATGAGCATCCATTGGCATCGGGTATTTTTGGTTAGACGGATCATCTACTAAAATAATACCTTCTGAGTTTCCTAAAATATTGAAGATGTCTGACAATTCAAATTCATTTTCAAACTCGATATTTACACTTTCACTGTGTCCGCCCATTACTGGAATACGGATAGTAGTGGCCGTTACTTTGATAGCGTCATCCCGCATAATTTTGCAGGTTTCAGCAATCATTTTCATTTCTTCTTTGGTATAACCATTATCCATGAAAACATCAATTTGCGGAATAACGTTTAAGTCGATTTTGTATTTATATGCCATTTCATCAGAGTAACCGGTAGCGCGTTCATTCATTAATTGATCAACCGCTTTTTTACCTGTTCCTGTTACCGATTGATAGGTAGAAACCACTACTCTTTTTATTTTATATTTTTTATGCAATGGATTCATCACCATCACCATTTGAATCGTAGAACAGTTTGGATTGGCAATGATTTTATCGTCTTTGGTTAGAGCATCTGCATTGATTTCTGGCACTACTAATTTTTTCGTAGGATCCATGCGCCATGCAGAAGAGTTATCGACTACGGTAATTCCTGCATCTGCAAATTTTGGTGCCCACTCTAATGACGTACCACCTCCTGCAGAAAACAATGCCAAATCAGGCTTCATTTCTATAGCAGTTTGAGGGGTTACTACTGTATATTCTTTACCTAAAAAAGTTACCTTTTTGCCAGCAGAGCGCTCGGATGCTACTGGTATTAATTCTGTTACTGGAAATTTTCTCTCCGTTAATACTTTCAACATTTCGCTGCCAACTAATCCTGTGGAGCCTACTACTGCTACTTTCATATTAAAATTAATTTAGTGAATACAAAAATAACGAAATTACTGATGGATGTTTTTAATTTAATATTACTAAACAGAAAGAAAGGCAGGATTTTTTATACCTTATTGTACGTTGTACGCTAACTATATACAATTTATAAAGATTTGGATTTTATTTATTGTATCTTTGATAAGATAAAGATTTGAGCAATGGTTTTGATAATAAAGAAAAAATATAATGCTAAAAAGGTTAATCAACAACTTAAAGAATTGAAACCTGTAAAAGTATTCGATGCTTCAAAATTTGCAGGAAAAATAAAATGGAATGAAGATCCATTAACCTACCAAAAACGTATCAGAAATGAGTGGAATTAGGATTTTGTGTGATACGAACGTATTGATACATCTCCTTAATAATAATACAGATGTTATAGAGTTTTTAAATGGCAAACAAGTATATATATCTGCGATAACAGAATTAGAATTTTATAGAAAACCTATCCTTACATCAAAAGAGATAAAAATTATTGACACTCTTATAGAAAGTTGTTACATAGTTGACCTTACACAACCTATAAAACAGTTGGTAAAACAACTTTCACGAAAATATAAATTGAAACTACCTGACGTAATTATTGCAGCAAGTGCACTTTATTCTGATATTCCATTAGTTACTTTTGATAATGATTTTTCAGATATTGAAGAGCTTAATCTTGTTCTTTTAAAGCTCTAATCTTCATTTTTAAAACAATATGCTACACAAAGAAACTTTAGATTTTTTACAGAATTTAGAAAAAAATAACAACAAACCTTGGTTTGATGAAAATCGTAATCTATATGAATCTGCTAAAGGTGATGCAGCGCAATTTATTCAGGAGCTACTTGATGCCAATATAGATTTATGGCCGAATGAAAATGATCTAAAAGCTAAGAATTGCCTTTTTCGTATTTATAGAGATGTTCGATTTTCTAAAGATAAAATTCCATATAAAACACATTTCGGTGCGGTGCTTGGAAGCCAAAGTAAGAAGGTGGATTTTCCCGGATATTATATACATATCCAACCAGGCAATCAGAGTTTTGTAGGCGGCGGGCATTGGATGCCTGAGGCGAATCATTTGCAGGCTATCCGACAAGAAATAGATTATAATTTTGAAGCATTTACGACCATCTTAAACAAGGATTCTTTTAAAAAAACATTCAAACATTTAGATACAGAAGCAGTACTAAAAAAATGCCCCAAGGGATATGATGAAAACAATCCAGCCATTGCGTTTTTAAAGCTTAAAAGTTTCACTATTACACACACTTTAAGCGATGCCGATCTTTGTAGTAAAAATGCAGTAGAAAAATTAAGTAAAATACTAAGAGAAGCAGACCCTTTTATACATTTTCTGAGAGATGCTTTACAGTAATATTCTACATTTTCTGTGTTTTATAAATTTCACTTTTTAATTTTGTTTAAATATGGCATGAAAAGTGCAAAAGAAGAGATATATTCATTGGTTGAAAATAATATGATTAATAAAATTTTTAAAAATAATACTTCGAAACCTCATATTGCTTGTATGGTGATAGCATTTGTTTGCCTGTTTTCATCTTGCAAATTAAAAAACAGTGCTGCTCATATTTCTGAAAATAAAATTGAAATACCTAAAGACAATGCTGAATTTCAAGTAGAAATGTCAGAAGTATTGAAAGCCTATCTGCCAACATTGATTACTATAAAAAATGAAAAAGAACAATATTTAAGTTGGCACGAAATTGCAAAAGAGGTGTACGAACAAAGACAATATCAGCCGATTTGGGTGAGTAAAAATGTATTGTCATCCAAAGGAAAGGAAATGCTGGAATTTGTTGGTACTGCCGAATTTTTAGGGTTAAATAAAGATTTATACGACTATGAAAATTTACGGCTACTTGCAGACTCTGCCATGCAAATACAGCCTGCAATAAATTTTTCAATAGAACGTGATTTAGAAACAGGACTTACCCGTGCTTTTCTTCAAATAGCATTACATATAGACAAAGGAATGTTTGTAGATACTTCAGTCGGGCTTAATTCAAATTTTTGGTTGGTAAAAGATAACTATATCGCCTTATTTCAAAAAGCCTTAAATGATTCAGTTTCAACCATAATGGCTACTTTAGAACCTACCAATCCGATGTATAAAAGATATATGAGTGAATTGAGAAACTTTGTTTCAAAAAACAATATTTCCTCACATCCTATTTCTATTCGAAATCCTAAAACAGATTCTGTAGGTGCGGTAAATGATGCCAAAATTGCATTGGTTTATCATCATTTTTTGTTAGATTCTCTTAAAAAAAATGATACTGCTTATGTGCTTGCATTAAAACAATTTCAAAAGGAAAACAACTTAAATGCAGATGGACAAATTGGTGCCAATACCATCAAAGCATTGGAACGAGATAATTCTACCAAATTTCAACTGTTGGCTATCAATGCCGACCGCTGGCGCAAAGAACATATTATTACCTTGCCCGAATTATATGTTTGGGTGAATCTTCCATCTTTTAAAGTGAAAATTATTGAAAACGATTCAGTAAAGTTGGAAAAGAATACCGTTATTGGAAAAACAGTTTTAAAAAACGAAACACCCATATTAGAGAGTTCTATCAACCAGGTTGTATTGTGGCCGACATGGTCTGTTCCGCAAAGCATCATCAAGCATGAAATGAAGAGTTTTAAAGGATATACAGTTACTACAACCAATGGCTATACCAGTGTTGTGCAGCCACCTGGACCCAAAAATTCTTTGGGAGCGGTCAAAATATTATTTCCTAATAAATATTCAGTTTATATGCACGATACGCCTGCTAAAAGCCTGTTTAATGCAGATTTTCGTGCTGCCAGCCACGGTTGCGTTCGCTGTCAAGATGCTTTAGAGATTGCAGCATTTTTATTAGAAAGAGATACTTTCAATATTAATTATGATTCACTAAAAGCATTAAAAGAAAGAAAAATTGAAACAAAAGTTTTTAGATTGAAAAATAAAATACCTGTTTATTTCAGGTATTTTACGGCAGAAGCAGGTTTTGATGGAAATATGAAATTTTATGCAGATGTATATCGCAGAGATAAGGATATGATTAATTTTATTTTTAATGGTAAAAAACCACATCAACCAACGAAAGCAGAAAAAAGAGAACAAGTGATAAAAGATTCTTTGGCAACAGAAAAGAAAAAATCAGATTCTTTGTTTGTGCTTACCAAAACAACAGCATCCTCCAAAATAGAATCACCAAACGTTTTACATTATTCTCCTAAAGCAGATACCACTTCTGCCAGGCAAGATTCATTATGATTTTTTAATAAAGAAGAATGTTGGCGATAAAATTTATCAGGATGATAGATAAATAAGCAACTACCTCCTTTTATCAAGCTAATTATTTTTTGAAATTGATCAGTTGGAACGGCTGGACAACCTTGGCTTCTGCCCAATCTTCCAGTGGCATTTATGAATGCTTTGCTCACATAATCTGCGGCGTGCATCACAATACCGCGCTCCCGAGCATTGCTGTTGATTCCGGGTTCTTGTCCGTCTAATTTTAATGAATATCCGTGTTTCCCATTGTATGTTTCATTGGCAATATAAAAACCTAAACTGCTTTCGTTTGATTCGGAAGTATTAGAAAAAGTAGTAGCGTATAATTCACCACTATTTTTGCCATGTGCACACAAACTTTTTTCAATTAATTCTTTTGTTTTAATATTGATAACAAATAAACGTTCTTGAGTAGATGGTAAACTAAAATCAATAACGGTGATAATATCTTTTTGTGTAATTTTCCCTTCTTCGTTTAACGCAGCATAGCCCGACAAAGCAGTTTTCAATGCTTCAGAAGAAATCATTGGAAACGAATTTAAATATTGTTGCAAACTATTTTCTTCCACATTTTCTTCCAAGTCATGATGAGCAGAAATGGAAAGATTTTTTATTGGCATTTCATTCGCAAATGAAGGCAAATTATTTAATGGAAAAAACACCACTAATACTATCAAAAAGATAGTTCTTTTTTTCATGTTAATAATTTTAAAAATGTTTACGGTGTAAAAAGGGTTATAACAGCTGTTTTGTATTTTAAAATTACAAAATACGCCATTAAATACCCATAAATAAGTACTTTGAAACCTTTAAATACTTGTTAAATAGCTGTTTTTTAGGATTTTTTTAAGAAATGAAAACGCCTTATTTGATAAATATCAAGAAGGTTTTTTGCTTATAACTTCCATCCTGAAAAATATGCCTGTTGCAATAAAAAAAATGTTTTGAGATTTCTATGGTATTTTCCGCTGAATAAAAAGCGCAAATTCATTCTAAAATAGAAATAAATGATATTCAACCAACCTATCCAATTGTGTTGTTTTTTCAAATAATAAACATGGTTGCGGGTAAATAATTTTATATAAAAATCATTGAATTTAAATTTAGTCGCATTCCCTTTTTTCATATTGGACAACCCGCCCACTTTGTGATAAAATTGAACAAAGGGATAGTAGTATAAAATATGTTTTCCTTGCTTATAAATTCTATAAAAAAAGTCGGTATCATCATAATAAGCAAAATATTTTTCATCCATTAATCCAATATCTTCCACCACTTCTTTTTTCATCAACACACAACAAGTAGGGGCATAATCCATGCGCTCAATTGTATCAAATTGTCCTTTGTCTTCTTGCTGTATGCCGATGTGATGTGTCATGCATCCATCTGCTTTTTTGAATTTTGTTCCCGCCCACCAAATCAAGTTGGTTTCAGGATAATACATCATTTTGGGTGCAATTAAATCCGCCTTTAAAACTTCCATTTGATTGGATAATTTTTCTAATAATGTGAATTCAAATTCTACATCATTATTCAGCAACATTATCTCATCGCATTGGTCTTGCATAGCTTTTTTAATACCTTGATTATTGCCCGCCGCCACGCCAATATTTGCTTTATTAGCAATCACAACAACTCTATTATCGTTGTGTTTTTGAATAAGCTCTAAAGTATTATCCGATGAAATATTATCAATAATATATAAGATGAAATTAGAGTGCGTTTGGCGCAACACACATTCCATAAAAGGCTCAATAACGTGCGCACTATTATAGGTGATGGTTATTAATCCAATCTTTTTCATATTATTTGAGTAACCCTTTTTCTTTCATTTCTTCCAATGATTTTTCATACAAATCTTCGGCTAATGTTTGTTCATTTACCCATTCACAAAATTGTCGGATGCCAGTTTCAAAATCTATGGAAGGAGTAAAGCCTAATGTAGATTGGATTAAATTTATATCGGCAAAATTATGTCGGATATCGCCTTTTCTATATTGCCCAGAAATTTCAAGTGGCACTTCTATTTCATAATTTTTCATAAGTGCTTTGGCTACTTCCAATACGGAAGTAGCGACGCCTGTTCCTACGTTAAATATGTTGAAATTAGCTGCTGCATTTTCAATTCCCAATAAAGTAGCCTTCACAACGTCATCAATAAAAACAAAATCGCGGCTTTCTTTTCCGTCTTCAAATATATTGATAGATTTTTGTTGTTTGATTCTGGTAGAAAATATAGACAAAATTCCAGTGTATGGATTCGTCAAAGATTGTCCGGGACCATACACGTTTTGATAGCGAAATGCCACGCAAGGAATATTCAATGATTGACAACAAATCATCAACGATTGCTCTTGATGGTATTTGGTTAGTCCGTAAATAGATTTTGGTTGAATTTTACTTTGTTCATCCGTGGCAACTAAAGTTAAAAACTCTTCTTCATCCGTAGGGTTTTTTAATTCAAAAATCCCGTTTTGTAAATCGATTTCTTTTCTATCAGCAGGATAAAAATATTGATTTGATTTTTTTGAAAAATATTTCCCTTCGCCATACACCGCTCTGGAGCTTGCTATCACTACTTTTTCAATCGTATGATTCTCATTGGTCAAATAATCTAATAAGATAGCAGTTCCCGTTACATTTACAGTTGTGTAGCGTTCAATTTCATACATACTTTGTCCAGTGCCGGTTTCGGCAGCCAAATGCACAATAATATGTTGGTTTTGCAAGGCTTTTTTCCAGTCCTCTTTATGGGTTACATCTCCTTTTATAAAATGCACTTTATCTTTGATAGAAAGATATAAAGGAGAATGTAGTTCGGGATTTTTCCCATGAATTTGTGGATGCAAACAATCCAAAACGGTCACCGAATATCCTTTTTGAATTAATTGCAAGGAAAGCCTTGAGCCAATAAAACCTGCACCGCCTGTAATGAGAATATTTTTCACCATTGAATTTCGTCAAAAATAGCTAAAAAAGTGCAAAGCTAAAAATTAAGAACGGGCAATCATTTTGAAAGTATGCCAAAAAGTAGTCCGGAAGAATTTATTTTGAATAAATATCATTTTCCTAGAAATTCCATTGGTTTTTTCTAATTGTATAAATGCTTTAATCGTTTGTATTTGTGCTGCGCTGGTACGGTCTTGCAAACGCAATAATAACGCATTTGCCTGCTGTACCCTGATTTGTATAAAATATTCATACATTTCTTTTGACAACAAATTTCCCGAAAAACGTTTCCATTTATCTTGAAGAGAATTTTTTTTTCTGGTTACATTGTGTGTGTGGTTTCTTAATAGAACCAAAGGAGAGTGAAAGGCATAATGCTTTCCACAAGTGGCTGCAAGTAAAGCAATCCAATGGTCGTGTAAAATAGCCTCCGTAGGAATGGGAACAGCTATTTCTTGCATTGCTTTATTTATTCCCATAGTACAGCCGTGCGGAATATTTTGGATCAAAAGCCGATTCAATATAAAAAAATTGGGGTGTAAATGCAATTGCTTCCAAACGGAATTCGCCGTAATGTTTCCTGCTTCATCTATACTCTTCATGTCTGAATATATCATGCAAGGAATATTGGGATTGTTGCTTTCTAATTCTTGTAACTTTTTAAGTGAAATTTCTATTTTATTATTTACCCAAGTATCATCTTGGTCGCAGAAAAAAATATAATCAGCAGAAGATTGTTCTAATAAAATTCCGAAATTTTGTGTGGCGCCTACATTCTTTTTATTGTCACTAAACAACTCGATTTTTGTTGGGTATTTTTGTTGATACTCTTCTATTATTTTTAAAGTATTATCGCTGGAGCCATCATCTCTTACTAAAATGGTAAAATCCTGATAAGTTTGACGAAACAAACTGTCTAATTGCTCGTGCAAAAAACGCTCACCATTATAGGTTGCTAATAATATTTGGACAGTTTTAGGCATTATAAAGAATCGTAACCCAGTTGTTGCATCAGGGGTTTTGTTTTTAAGGTTTGATAAATTTCCACATAAATAGGATTGTTCAAAAAAGCATATCTGCGTTCACTTTTTATAGTGGAAGTGGCTTGTTTTAGTTGAGCTTCACTTGGGCGTAAGCCTGCAAATGCTGCTATTGAGGATAGATGTTTTTGTGGTTGTTCTAAAAAATCTTCATATTTTACGGAGATATAATTTGGATAAATTTCGGATAATGACATTGCTCTCGAAACATATTCTTCCCACAAATTATATCCTTCTTCTATGCTGGTTAAACGAAAATTTTGATGAAAATTTTTGCTGATTAAAAAATCTCTTTTCAATTTTTTTTTCCAGTTCCATTCAAACTTATTTTTCAAAATCAAATCGCGCTCTATATAACTCGATACGGCATCTATCGGGTTTCTGTAAATATGAATAATTTTAGGATTGGGAAAAATTTTTGACCAAAAATCTATAGTATAAGTATTCTTAGGGTCTTTCCATCCAAAAGGAATATCTATATCTTTTATACTCTGAAATTTGGAAGATAAATTTCCTAAATATTGTTTGCGTTTATTTGATTGAATAAAATATTCCAACGAATCTACAATCACCTGCTCGCAAGCTGGATTTTTATACCGCAAATTATAAGGTTTTTCAGGTGTGGCGGTATGAATATCAAAAATCCAGTTGTTGATTTCCCAAAAAAATAAAGATTCGTGGTTGATTTCTTTTTCTGTACCAAGAAACAGACCTACATTTTCCAGCATTTTGGTAATCATAGTGGTGCCACTGCGATGCATTCCAAGTATAATAACAGGCTGTTGGTACATAATTTTATAAAAGTAAAAAGTAAAAAGTAAAAAGCCATCAATATTTGTATAAAAAGATAACTTTGTGCTTAGAAATAATATAATTTGGAAATTGAAATTTTATATGAAGACAATCATATTATTGCCGTAAACAAAAAAATTGGCGATATTGTTCAAGGTGATGAAACCGGAGATAAACCTTTATCCGATTTTGTGAAAGAGTATATTAAAAAAAAATATCAGAAACCGGGTGAAGTTTTTTTGGGAGTGGTGCACAGAATTGATAGACCTGTGAGTGGTGTCGTGTTGTTTGCTCGAACCAGTAAAGCGCTTACTCGATTAAATGATTTATTTAAGACGAAAGAGATTACTAAAACGTATTGGGCTGTTGTAAAAAATAAACCCAAAGAAAATGCGGGCACTTTAATTCATTATCACTTAAAAGATACCAAACAACGCAAGGCAAAATTATTTGACAAAGAAATTACTCATTCTAAAAAATGCACCTTACATTATAAAGTAATTGACCACTCAGATACTTATTATTTACTCGACATTCAATTAGAAACAGGCAGGTTTCATCAGATTCGGGCGCAATTAGCCAAGATAGGTTCGCCTATTAAAGGAGATATAAAATATGGATATGACAGACCAAATGAAAACGCAAGAAGCATTCATTTGCATGCACGAAAAATAATTTTCACTCATCCTATAAAGAAAGAAACTTTAGAAATTATTGCCCCCGTTCCTGAAGATAAAATTTGGAGTTTTTTTGAAGGAAAATATCTTTAAATATCTTTTTAATTTCCTCGTTGTCTTACTGCTTCAAATAAAATAACAGCAACGGCATTGGATACATTTAAAGAATCATTTTGTCCGCGCATGGGAATAATGATATTTTGTTTGGAATGTTCTTCCCAAAATGCATCCACTCCTTCGGCTTCTGTTCCAAAAACAAATGCAGATGGAATAGTGTAATTATCTTTCAAATAATTATTGGCAGCTTTTAATGAAGTAGTATAAATAGCAATATTTTGCTCTTGCAAGAAACGGTAACATTCTTCTTTGGAACTAACTACTATCTGTTGGGTAAAAATGCAACCAACAGAAGAGCGAATAATATTTGGATTGTAAATATCCGTTTGCGGATTACAACAAATTACAGCATCTGCTCCAGTAGCATCGGCGGTACGCAACATGCCACCAACATTGCCCGGCTTTTCTATTCCATCCAGAACCACTATCAGTGGATTTTTAGACAAAGAAATATTTTGTAAAGAAATATTTTTAGGTTTTGCCAAAGCAACCACTTTGCTGGTGTTGCCCCGATAAGAAATTTTATCAAAAACCTCTTCCGAAACTTCAACTACATTCTCTACAGATGATTCATCGAAATTTAATTCAAAGCCTTTTCTAAATAAAATAGTATCTATTTCAAAATTGTTAGCAATAGCCAATTGTGTTTCTTTCCATCCATCTATGACAAACAAACCTTCTTCTTTGCGCTCGCGCGATTTCTCTTGCAGTAGCAATATCTTTTTGATAAATGGATTAGAAGTGGAAGTAATTTGCTTCATACTACAAAAATGAATAAATAAATACTAGAAAAGTAGAATTGATATAAAAATCTATTTCAACAACATTACTGTTCCCGATTGATTGTAATCTTTTCCGTCTTTTCCTTTAAATTTAATGGTGTATATGTAAGCATCTAATTGCGCCGGAACGCCTTTAAAACTACCATCCCAGCTTGCATTGATATCATTAGTGGCAAAAACTAATTGATACCATCTGTCAAAAATTTTGAACTCATATCCATCTGGAAGCGCATATAATAAAAATGGCTTAAAAGTATTATTGTGCCCCGTTGGAACAAATGCTTGCGGAACAAAAACTTTCGGAGTTGGTTGCACACAAATAATATTAGAATGACTTTGTAGCATTGGTCGAGGCGCAGCGTCATTGTTGTTTTTAAAGAAGGCAGTTAGTCGATAACAAATCTCACTCAACGAATCAGCACCGTAATTAAACAGCCCATTTTCTAAATAATTACTTTGACTTCGAGGGAAATTTCCCAAAGAAGTAGTATCGTTGCCAATTATTTTTTCCAAGGTATAATGGTCAAACGTAATATTATCAAGTTCAAAACCATTCCATAAAAGCTCTGCTTTGTTGTTGGATTTCACTTTTATTCCTAAATAAAGTGTCGTTGCCGTATCAGATGAATGTGTTGTGAAACAACTATCTAATAAATTAACTCGATAGGTAAATGTTTGACTACCAACTTTCAGTTGTGGGTCTGTAAAAAGATAAGTTTTGTTGTCTGGTTCGGTTGGTGTATTAACGATTGGTGAAAATAAAATTCCGTCATTGCTTCGTTGCAAAATAACGGTTCTGGCAGGGGCTGCTGCGGTATCTTTTTTATAATCAATAATAATGTCGCCATTTTCGATAGTGATATTGCGAATATAATCGTGCACCGGTTTTTGGATAACATCTGCGCTAAAACATCGCTCATTGGAATAAGAGACTGCCCCATTGGGAAGATTGGCTTTGATGCGAATACAAACAGAGTCTTTAAATGGAATATTTTGCAACAAAGAGCTGTTAGCGCTTGCAGGCTGTGTAGCAATAGTCGTGTATGCACTTCGATTGATACTTTGTTGTATCTCATAAGAAACTACTTGAGCACTGCCTACTTTATAAGATTGCCACGAAATATTCGCTGTTTGTGTACATTTATCGGGAGCAGATACTTGCACCAATATAGTTCTATGGTCTGAAGAATCAGGAGTGATAGCACCTTGCAAGCCAGCAGGGTCTTCGCAATATTCTAAAGCCCGTATTTTATAAGTAATGGCAAACTGATTAGGATTGTGAATGACATCTAAAAAAGTAGTATTGTTGCGTCCTACAACAGTATCTGGCGCTGTAAAGCCATCTCTGTCATTATAAACCAAATAAGCCACCACTTCTGGGCTTGGTGCGGGATACCAATTTACTTGCACCTGATTATTAATCACACTTACATTCTTTAATGCTATATAAGGTTGTGGTTTAATATTATCTAAGGTGTCGGAGGTAGTTTTAGCCGGAGGTGTAGGATTATTGCAGCTTCCTCTGTTAATCATATAAAAATAAACAGGCTGTCCTCCCGAAGCAATCGTTAATAATGTAGTTGTTTGTGCGGCATTATTGATGGTGGTATTTAAAGAATAAGGACCAGTTTTACTTCCGATAGAAGCATAAATTTCATATCCTGTAAAACATGGATTTGGTGTGACCGGCAATTGCCAAGTCAGCTCGATATTGCTCGCATTATTGCGAACACAAGTTAATTTTGGTGGAGTATAAATAGTTTGAGAGAAAGAAAAAAAGGAGCAACAATAAATCAGAAAAGAGGTAAGTATAAACTTAGCTATAAATTGTAAATCATAAATCGCAAATCGTACATTCATTTTTATATTGTTTAACCAACTACTACTTCACACATACTGTCTTTGGTAAAGTACTTTTGTGCTAATTGCTGTAAAGATAAGGCATCTGTTTGTCTTATTGTCTCCACAAATTCTTCAAATTTGTTAATAGGTAAATTTTCTATGAAATAACTTTTAAACACTTCAATTTTATTGAAAGGACCATCCGTTCTTCCTAAAAACTTCCCTAATAAATAATTTCTCGCCAATTTTATTTCTTCTTTTGGTATGGTTTCTGTTTGTAAACGCTCCATTTCAAAATATATTTCACGCAAACAAACATCTAAATTTTCCAAATTAGTATCTGTTTGAATAGAAAAAATTCCGCTGTGTTTTAGTGTAGCTAATGAAGAATAAATCCCATACGTTAGTCCTTTGTCCTCGCGGATATTACTCATTAATCGAGAACCAAAATAACCGCCAAAAATAGTATTTAATAAAACAAAAGAAGCGTAATCCTCCTGATGTTTGTTGAAAAATTCTTTTCCGATGATAATAGATGCTTGAACGGAATTTGGTTTTTTTAGATGAATATTATTTTGCGCAAATCCTTGATGCAGTTTATGTGAAATAGTGGAATGTTGAGAAGAGGGCGTTGTCCATGTGCCTAAATATTTTTCAATAACAGACAATTCTTTTTCGCCATATTTTCCAGCAATAAATACAGTTGCATTAGAAGGAGTCAAATCATTTTTGTAAAACTGCATCAATAATTCTTGTGAGATAAGTTGGATGGTTTCTTCGGTTGTTTCATACCCATAAGGATGCTGTTCGCCAAAAACATTTTTTTTGAAAGCAACATCTGCCAAATAATCATTTTTTTCTTTGCGTACTTTTAGCTTGGATAAAGCATTTTTTTGTAAAAGCTCTATTTCATTTTTTGGAAAAACAATTTCGGTAAGACAAGTGCGCAACAATTGCAAAGTAGGCTCTAAAAAACGATTCATGCAATAAGCAGAAACCGTAAAAGTATTATAACCCGAACTTGCACGAATAGTGCTGCCATAACTTTCAATCTGCTCATTTAGTTCAAAAGAAGTTGAAGTAGCCGTGCCGCTTTTAAAAAGTTTAGAAACACTTTCTGCAATAAGCGCAGCAGGCTCTGTCCATCTACCAGAATCAAAAACAATATCTATTCGCAGGATGTCATTTTTTGCTCCATTAAACCCATATACAGAAAGGTTGTTGGCAAGCGTAAATTGTTCGGGTGGCGAAAAACTAATTTTTTCTATATCGTGAATAACAGGAGATTTCATTTTATACTTATAGATGATGGAGAAATTATTTTTTTAAATAAAAAAGGGTGTTGCTTTTTTCTTTAGTAAAAGTTTGTTGAGCATAAGCTTGAATACGCTCCGCCGTTACAGCATCATAATTCTTTTCTTCCTCATTAATTAAATTGGCATTGCCTAATAATTCATAAGAAGCTAATCCAATAGCGCGATTTAACAAACTTGCTTCTGAAAAATTTAAAGAAGTGAGCATTTTGTTTTTGCATTTTTGCAATTCACGTTCTTGTACCATTTCTTGCTGCAATGTATTTATTTCTTTCCAAATCAAATCGGTTGCAGCTTGAATATTCATTTGTTCGGCTACTTTTCCTTCTATTACAAACATACCGATATCGTCGCTTGCAGTTATATAAGCATCTATTTCTACAAAAGCTTTAGCTTCTTTTACCAATCGCTGATGCAAACGTGAAGATGGTCCGTTCGACAAAATATCGGAACATACATCTGCTACAAAATAATCGGGATGAATGCGGCTGCACATTTTAAAAGTAATATAAATGGCATTTAAAGGAACGTCCTCCTGTACCGTTTTTTCTTTTGCTTCTATTTGCTCTGGTTCAAAAAATATTTTTGATTCAACAGTATGTCTTTCTAATTTTCCAAAATATTGCAATACTAATTCCTTTGCCTTTTCTTGTTCTATATTTCCTGCAATTGTCAAAATCGCATTGTTGGGTTGGTAATAAGTTGCATAAAAATTTTTTACATCTTCCAAAGTGGCATCTTCTACATGTTTTAGTTCCTTGCCTATGGTGGGCCAGCGATAAGGATGTTGAGTATAAACCATTTCTCGCAAAATATGCCATACATTTCCATAAGGTTGATTGATATAGTTTTCTTTAAACTCTTCACAAACCACTTTGCGTTGAACATCCAAACTTTTTTTATTGATATTCAGAGCCGTCATTCGGTCGGCTTCTAAGCTCAAAGGGGTTTCTATATTGATAGCCGGAACAGTATCGTAATAATTGGTAAAATCATTATTGGTAAAAGCATTGTTTTCGCCTCCCGCTTCTTGCAAAGGTTTATCAAAATCCTTGAAATGCTTACTGCCGCTGAACATTAAATGCTCAAAAAGATGCGCAAATCCTGTTCGATGCTCCTCTTCATGCTTTGCGCCCACTTTGTAAAGCGTATTAACTACTACAAAAGGAGTCGTGTTATCGTAGTGGTGAATAAAAGTTAGCCCATTAGCCAAAACTTCTTTATAAAAATCTATCATAGTGCGAAAATACAATGACAATTAATAATTAAGGTTGAAATGATAAAGATTATTTTTAGAAATACCTTAATACCTTTGCCTGTCAACATATTATCTTTGTCTTTGTTTAATTGAACGTCATGCAACTCTCCGAAATATATAAAAAAGCACTCCATTTTGAATTTCTAAGCATAGAAGAAGGAGTTTTCCTTTTTGAACAGGCACCCACCGCCGAATTAATGGCAATCGGTCATCAATTGCGCATGATTCAAAAACCCGATAATATTGTTACTTGGCAAATAGACAGAAACGTCAATACTACCAATGTTTGTGTGGCAAATTGTAAATTCTGTAATTTTTACAGAAAACCAGGGCACGAAGAATCGTATATTACAGATATTGAAACCTATAAAATAAAAATTGAAGAAACCATAAAATATGGCGGAGACCAGCTGTTGTTGCAAGGCGGACATCATCCAGATTTAGGATTAAGTTTTTATACAGATTTATTTTCTACCCTTAAAAAATTATATCCAGAAATAAAGTTACATTCACTCGGACCGCCCGAAATTGCTCACATTTGCAAGTTAGAAGGATTGTCGCATACAGAAGTATTAAGTGCTTTAAAAAAAGCAGGATTAGATTCTTTGCCAGGTGCCGGTGCTGAAATTCTGAATGATAGAGTGAGAAGATTATTAGCAAAAGGAAAATGTAGTGGAGAAGAATGGTTAAATGTAATGCGTGCAGCACATCAATTGCACATTACAACCTCTGCAACTATGATGTTCGGACACATAGAAACGATATACGAACGCATGGAACATTTGGTTTGGATTCGGCAAGTGCAAAGTGAAAAACCCGCAGACGCTAAAGGCTTTCTTGCCTTTATTCCATGGCCATATCAAGACGAAGGAACACTGTTACAAAAGATGCGCAATATCCGCAACCATGTAACGGGAGATGAATATGTCCGCATGATTGCTATTTGCCGAATGATGTTGCCGAATATAAAAAATATTCAAGCCTCTTGGCTGACGGTTGGAAAGCCCATTGCACAATTGTGTTTGCAAGCCGGCGCCAATGATTTCGGTTCTATTATGATAGAAGAAAATGTAGTTTCTGCCGCAGGAGCACCACACCGTTTTACTTCCAAAAGTATTCAACAAGCTATAGAAGAAGCAGGATTTGAGCCACGCTTGAGAACACAGCAATATGAATTTAGAGAACTTCCTAAAAACTTAGAAGAACAAGTTATTAATTACTAAATTTTACTTTGCTAAATTGTAAATTATTTTTAGTTTTATTTAAACTAAATAACTATTTATTCCTACAAAACGGTGTCATTTTTTTATCATTTAGATACACAGTACTAGAAAAAATATTTAAAAACGCTTGTTTCTAAAAAAAAATGTAGTAATATTGCACATTAACATACATTAACTTCTTTAAGAATTATTAACGAAACCAGTTAGTCTTTATGAAAAAAACGTTATTATTATGGCTATTTGGGCTATTGATTACGACCCAAGTATTTGCTCAGAACCGCTCATTAAGTGGGACTGTAAAAGACGCAGCTACAGGCGAAGCGCTGATAGGTGTGAACGTTACAGGAAAGGGTACCACTATAGGTACTGTTACAGACATTGATGGTAAGTACACCTTAGAACTTCCCAAAGACGTAACGGCTATAGTATTCTCTTACATCGGCTACACCAATGTAGAAAAACCAATCTTAACTTTAAAAATTGATGCCTCCTTAGTTTTAGAAGGAAAGCAATTAGAAGAAACAGTCATTACGGCTGTTGCTATTAAGAAAGAAGAGAAATCAATAGGTTATTCAGCAACAACAGTGAGTGGCGATAAATTAAACAGAGTAAAGGAAACCAGTTTATTGAACGCATTGGAGGCAAAAACTCCAGGTGTTGTAATTTCTTCGCAATCAGGTTCTATAGGTTCTGGTTCAAAAATTACTATCCGTGGTGTAAGTGGCTTGTCAGGAGGTTCTCCTTTATTAGTAATTGATGGAACACCTGTTTCCAATTTAGGAAGCACAGCTACTAGAAATCAAATCATTGGTGGAGGTGTTGACCAAGGAAACAAGTACAGCCAGATTAATTCAGATGACGTAGAGTCAATGACTGTATTAAAAGGTGGTGCAGCTACTGCATTATATGGTTCACAAGCTTCCAACGGAGTAATTATTATTACTACGAAAAAAGGAAAAGTATCCAAAACAAAAGTTCCTGCAATAGAAATTGGTACTGCTGTGTTTTTAGATGCAGCTTTAGTTTTGCCTAAATTCCAAAATGAGTATGCGCAAGGACTTAATGGAACTTATGATGTTAAAAGCCAAAATGGCTGGGGACCTAAAATTAGTGGCGTTCAAAATAAAAAATTCATTGATTTTAAAGGGGACTCAGTGACACTTCAGGCACACCCCAATAACGTTAGAGATTTCTTTAACAAAGGCATCACTGCCATCACTAATTTTGCTATTAGTAATGCAGATGAAAAAGGCGATTATAGATTTGCTTATAGCAATATTACTCAGAGAGGAATTATTCCAGATTCTAGATTAGGCAGACATACCTTTACGATTAACGCAGGCAGACATATAAACAAATACCTTGAATCAAGAGTTTCTGCTTCATTAGTATCTGATAACACTTTTGGAAGAACAAGACAAGGTTCTAACAATGAGAGCGTTATTCCAAGTATTATTTTTGGCATGCCAAGAACATTAGATATTAATGATGTTAAAAATAATGTATTCGATTCATTAGGAAAATTAGTTGGTTTAGATGGCGCAAAATCAAATCAAGTAAATAATCCATATTGGGTAACCAAAAATAACCCTGTTATGGATAAAAGTATTAGATTCTTCGGTACAGGAGAAGTTACTATCAGACCAACAGAATGGTATAGCTTTACAACAAGAGTAGGGGTAGATTTTATTTCAGAAAATAGAGTTGCTAAGACAAGAAAAGGAACTTTAAGAATGTTGAACGGTGCTTATTCTACAACAGACATCGTAAGAACACAATTAAACTCAGATTTAATAAGTGCCTTTACAAAAAAATGGAAGAACATCTCTTTCTCTTATTTAACGGGTGTTAATATTAGAAATGCTTCTTCTAGAATTGTAGATATTGCTGCACAGGATATGGTAGTAGATGATTTATATACTTATGCAAATGCAAAAACAGTGAATACTACAGAATCTAAAACAAAAACTCGTTTATTAGGTATTTATCACAATGCAAATCTTGGTCTTTGGAATACTTTCTTTGTAGATGCAAGTTTTAGAACAGATATAAACTCTACTCTACCAAAAAGCAATAGAATTTATAACTATTACGGAGTAAGTGCATCTTTTACACCTTTATCATTAATAAAAAATTATAATGACAAATGGGTTAGTTATATTAAATTAAGAGGTTCTTATGCTCAAGTAGGTTCTTCTTATAATGCTTATTTAACCAACTTTACTTACAATCCAGTAAGTAGTGTATTTGGACAATATGGAACAAGCGTAACAATGCCTTATGGTACTATGGTGGGTTTTGAAGCAACGACCGCTTATCCATCGCCAGATTTAAAACCAGCACGACAAAAAGATTGGGAAATTGGTGGAGAATTTAATTTCTTCAGCAATAAACTAAGAATTGATTATACTTACTATGAAAAAACTTCTAGAGATAATATTATTTCATTGCCAATCAGTGCTTCTACAGGATACAACTCTAAAATAATAAATGCAGGATCTGTATCTAATAAAGGACATGAATTATCAGTAAGTGCTACCGTTTATGAATCTAAAAACAAAGATTACTCTGTAGATTTAAATATGAACTTTACTAAAAATACCCAAAAATTAGAAAAACTATATCCTGGATTAAAAGACTATGTCTTAACATCTGGATTTAGTGGATTCCAAATTAAAGCAGAAGAAGGTCAATCATTTGGTTTATATGGAACAGCATTCCTTAGAGATAGCGCAACTGGTAAATATATCATAAACGCAAATACAGGCTTGAGACAACAAGCACCTTCACCCAAAAGATTTGGTGGTATATATCCTAAATGGAATATGGGCGTTGGAGCAGACATCTATTTAAAAGGACTCTCTATTAGTGTATTATTTGATATTAGAAAAGGTGGCGTAATGTATAGCGGAACAACAGCTGGATTAAGAGCATCAGGATTAGCTGCAGAAACAGCAGTTAACAGAGATGGTGCAATAATAGATGACGGAGTAATCTTAAATGGCGACGGAACTACAAGACCCAATGATGTTCCCGTTAGATCTATGCAAGATTTCTGGTCAAACAACTATCAGACTTCTATAACAGAAGCAAATGTGTTTGATGCGTCTTTTGTTAAATTAAGACAATTGGCAATTAGCTACACATTACCTTCAAAATATTTTGAAAAAAGCAAAAGTCTTAAAGGATTATCATTCGGGGTTTCTGGTAGAAATTTAGCTTTATTGAAATCTAACATCCCTCATGTAGATCCAGAAAGTAATGTATTTGGAACTAGTTTAATTGGTGAAGGATATGAATTCTATAGCTCACCTTCCACTCGTTCAGTTGGATTTAATATTAACTTGAAATTTTAATGTCGCAAAATAATAAATATATGAAAAAGAATTTTTTAATAATAAATTTAGCGATACTAATGTTGTTAGTAACCTCTTGTAAAAAAGACTACTTTGACATTAATGTTGACCCCGATGCCGCAACAAAAGTGGACCCTGAGTACTTATTGAATACTTCAGCAGTGAATTATGCAACAGAAAGAATGGCAGAAATTTATGGCACACGTTTATATGCTCAGACTTGGTTAGGCGGAACCTATAACGGCTGGGAAGATGAGATATTTATAGTTTCTCCTTTTACTGTTAATAATTTTTGGAGCACTACCTATACCAATACCTTAACCAACGCACAAAAAGCATTAGACCAATCTAAAGAGAAATTCTCTAATCCAGATAACGCTATTGCTCAGATAAACGTTTGGAAAGCATTTGTATTCTATAATACCACGATGCTTTGGGAAGATGTTCCATTTACAGAAGTTGGACAAATTGAATCTATCGTAGCACCTAAATACGACAAACAACAAGTTGTATTAGAAGGCGTACTTCAGTTATTAAATGATGCAATTGCTAAATTTAGTACGTCTAACGCCGAAGCACTGAAAGACCCTTGGTTTGCAGGAAATATTTCTAAATGGCAAAAAACTGCTAAAGCATTGAAATTAAAAGTCTTAATGACAATGGTAGATGCAGACCCAAGTAAATCCGCAGATATTTCTGCTTTAATAGCAGCAGGAGGACTGATGGCAGACAATTCAGATAATTGGAAATTTCAATTTATAAATGAATCAGGCAAAAAAAATCCTATTTGGTACATTGTTGAAAAATACTACGGTAGCAAACAAGAAGCTTGGTTAGCATCAAATGTAGTTCTAAATTTATTACAATCAGACAGTGATCCAAGATTAGATAAATTCTATACCATCGGAGATGCTTCATCCGATTACGTAGGTATTGATCCTAATGAAGATTTTAACGACATAGATGAAATCTCTTATGTTAGCGAAGGAATTATCAATGGAGGATACCCTGACTATATGATGACCTTTTCAGAACAAGAATTACTGGTAGCAGAAGCTATTCAGAGAGGATTTGCTTCTGGTGATGCAGATGTAAAATATATTAGTGGTCTGAAAGCTTCTTTGTCACACTATGGTGTTGCTTCTGGAGATGCAAATAGCTTTGTAGCAGGTTTACCAGCGCTCTCTACATTGTCAAGCACGGATGCATTAAACGAAATCCATAAACAACAATACCTAAACTTATTTGACAGAACTGTAGATCCTTGGATTCAATGGAGAAGAGCAGAATATCCTATCTTAACTCCTCCGGTAGATGCATCTATATCTGATATCATTAGAAGACTTCCGTATTCACCTAGAGAACAGTCAAGTAATGCCAATGCATTACCGAATCAACCGTTGGATAAAAAAATGTGGTTTGACCTTTAAAAGAAATTATTATGAAAAATATAACGAAAATTATTTTAGCTTTAACTGCAATTTTAACCTTTTCTTGTAGCAAAGATGATAAAGGAAAGGTAGATATGGGAGAATTTTACGGACCATACATTTACTTTAATAGTGCAAGCGCACAAACAGTAACTGCTGGAGGCGCAGAAGCAAAAATTCCGGTAACAATATATATACCAGTTTGGAAAGACTTTGATGTTCAATACGAATTAAGAGGAAATTATAACCTATCTGGGTCATATACTGTTACAGCAGGCAACAGAGCAGATGCTATTTCATTAACAGTACCTTTAGATCCTAGTATAACAACAACCGTAGTTGATACATTATATCTAATTTCTGCCACCAATGGTGTGAAAATTGGAAGACAGAATGTGCCTTCAAATAATATTATCAAAAAACTAATAAAAATAGTACACTAATTTTAGTATTATAATATGCACTTGTTATAAAATCCCCACTTGAGAGTGGGGATTTTTAATTAATCAAAATTCAACTTATAATACAATCACCTTTCTTTTGCTTAACACACATTTAATTTAATGTCACTTCAAATATTCCTCAATATAATCGTATATTTGCAACGCAATTTTACTCAGTGTTGAATAAAAATCAAATAATAGCATTATTTACAGCAGTTTTACTGTTTTTCAGTTTTTCTGTAAAAGCCGAAGGAATCGATACTACGGCACATGAAGAGCATAAAGGCGATGCCGCCTCGGTAGTGGTGGAGCATATTATGAACCACATTGCAGATGCCAACGAAAATCACTTAGGAACTATCGGTGAGGGAGAAAATGAAAAACACATCAGCCTTCCATTACCTTGTATTATATACAATAAAACAACCGGCAGCTGGTCGATGTTTATGTCTTCAGTTTTTCACCATGCTGCAGATGGAACACACGATGGATATAAGATGATGCACGGCCGTGTGGTAGATGCACAATCCGGCGATAGAGCAAATCTTATAGACTTATCAATCACTAAGAACGTATTAAACATGTTGCTTGGTTTCCTTATCCTTACTTTAGTATTTTTTGCAGTAAAAAAAGCATACGACAAACGTCCAGGTCAAGCACCCAAAGGACTTCAAGGATTTATCGAACCTTTTATAGTATTTTTGGTAGAAGAAATAGCCGAACCAAATATTGGCAAACAGTATCAAAAGTATTTACCTTATTTAATTACGGTTTTCTTCTTTATTTTAATTAATAACTTACTAGGATTGATTCCATTTTTGGGGAGCATCAATTCATCTGGAAATATATCTTTCACTTTGGTATTGTCCATCTGTACATTATTAGTAGTTAATATAAATGGAAATAAACACTACTGGCAACATATATTTGCTATGCCAGGCGTTCCGAAATGGGTGTTATTAATTTTAACCCCTGTAGAATTGATGGGTGTTTTGTTAAAGCCAGTTGTATTAATGTTGCGTTTATTCGGCAATATTTCAGGTGGTCACATCACGGTGTTGGCAATTACAGGATTAATATTCATCATGGGTGATTTAGGAAAAAGTGTGGCAGGAGCAACTACAGGTGGTTTAATTGCATTCCCAATTTTACTATTTGTGAATGCATTAGAATTATTTGTAGCATTTTTACAAGCATATATATTTACATTGTTATCAGCTATCTACATTGGCTCTGCCATTGAAGAGCATCATGCAGAAGAACATCATTAATTAATTTAAATAAACAAACTTAAAAAATTTCAATTATGACAGGTCCAATTTCAGCAATCGGCGTAGGTTTTGCAGCAATCGCAGCAGGATTAGGAATCGGTTTAATCGGTAGCAGCGCAATGTCAGGTATTGCTCGCCAACCAGAGGCAACAAACCAAATTAGAGGTGCTATGATTTTAGCAGCAGCATTAGTAGAAGGAGTTGCTATCGTAGGTATGGTATTATCGTTCTTGATAAAATAATAAAAATTAATTTTTAACACCTTGTATTTTAATATAAGGATTAAAATCTAAGCGTATGCTATTAGGATTTGATGCGTTGTCGCTTTTGACACCGGATTTAGGTTTAATTATTTGGACTACAGTAGTATTCCTTATCTTTTGGCTTTTAGTAGGCAAGTTTGCTATCAAGCCAATTGCTAAAGCTATTAAAGATAGAGAGCAAACCATTACGGATGCATTAGCTTCTGCTGAAAAAGCAAAAGAAGATATGCAACAGTTGCAATCTGACAATGAGGCTTTATTAAAAGAAGCAAGAGAAGAAAGTGCCAAAATACTAAAAGAAGCTAAAGAGGTAAAAGAATCAGTTATCGCTGACGCGCATACTAAAGCTAAAGAAGAAGCAGCCAAAATAGTGGCTTCTGCTAAAGTAGAAATTGAAGCACAGAAAAAAGCAGCATTAGCAGAAGTAAAATTAGAAGCTGGTAAATTGTCTTTAGAAATAGCTCAAAAAGTAATAGGTCGTGAGTTGGATTCAACGAAAGACCAACAAACTTATATTAATTCATTAGTAGATAAATTGAACTAATGTCAGCAGAAAAAGTAGGAAAAAGATATGCAAAAGCATTATTTGACGAGGCGGTACAATCCGGCTCGTTAGATAACGTTTATGTTGATTTAAACTTATTGAATAATGCATTAAACTCCAGTAAAGAGTTAAAATCAATGTTCAAGAGCCCGGTTATTCCTATCCAAAAGAAGCAGACAATAACCACTCAAATCTTTAGTGGTAAAATTGGTTCAATTACTGAAAAATTTCTTCAATTACTGTTAGCTCATAATAGAGAAACTTATATATCAGATATTATAAAAGCTTTTTTTCATTTATACAACGAAGAAAAAGGAATATCAGAAGTAACCGTTACAACAGCAGTAGATTTAGACACGAATAGCGAAGAAAAAATCAGTCGATTTATTAAAGAAAAATCAGGCTATCCAAATGTCAAAATCAATAAGAAAACAGACCCATCTATCATGGGTGGTTTCATCGTTGACTTTGGTGGAAAGTTGTATGATAATTCTGTGAAATATAAATTGAATAGGATAAAAAAAGAAATTTCAATTCAATGATAAATGTTGAATGTTTAATGATAAATACATTGTTAAACATTTTCATTCATCATTCATCATTAAAAATTAAACATTAATAAAAATGGTAGAAGTAAGACCGGATGAAATATCAGCAATACTCCGTCAGCAATTAGGAAACGTATCTACAGAAGCACAATTAGAAGAAGTAGGAACGGTACTCCAAGTAGGGGATGGTATTGCGCGCGTGTACGGATTATCACAAGTAAAAGCTGGAGAATTAGTAGAATTCTCTAACGGCATGAAAGCTATTGCATTAAACCTTGAAGAGGATAATGTAGGAGTTGTATTAATGGGTGCTTCTGACGAAATTAAAGAAGGAGATAGCGTAAAACGTACCGGATTAATCGCTTCTTTAAAAGTAGGCGAAGGTATGTTGGGACGTGTAGTGAATACACTTGGTCAACCGATAGACGGCAAAGGCCCTATTAGTGGAGAATTGTATGAAATGCCTTTGGAAAGAAAAGCTCCAGGGGTAATCTATCGTCAGCCAGTAACGGAACCATTACAAACGGGTATTAAATCTATTGATGCAATGATTCCAATTGGTCGTGGTCAGCGTGAGTTAATTATTGGTGACCGCCAAACGGGTAAAACTGCGATTGCTATTGATACTATTATCAATCAAAAAGAATTTTACGAAAGAGGGGAGCCTGTATTTTGTATCTATGTAGCGTGCGGTCAAAAAGCATCTACTGTGGCAAATATTGCTCAAACTTTAGAAGAAAACGGTGCAATGCCATATACGGTAATCGTTGCAGCTAATGCATCTGACCCTGCTCCAATTCAATTTTATGCACCATTTGCGGGAGCTGCTATCGGAGAATTTTTCCGTGATACAGGTCGTCCGGCATTAATCGTTTATGATGATTTATCCAAACAAGCAGTGGCGTATAGAGAGGTTTCTTTATTATTGAAAAGACCTCCAGGACGTGAAGCATATCCGGGTGACGTATTCTATTTACACTCTCGTTTATTAGAACGTGCCGCTAAAGTAATCAATAATGATGCTATTGCTGCTACTATGAATGACTTACCTAACTCTTTGAAAGGAATTGTAAAAGGAGGTGGTTCATTAACGGCATTGCCAATTATTGAAACACAAGCAGGAGACGTTTCAGCCTATATTCCAACCAATGTAATTTCTATTACAGACGGTCAAATTTTCTTGGAAGCTAATTTATTCAACGCAGGGGTTCGTCCGGCTATCAACGTAGGTATTTCTGTATCTCGTGTGGGTGGTAATGCGCAAATTAAATCCATGAAAAAGGTAGCGGGTACCTTGAAATTAGACCAAGCACAATACCGTGAGTTAGAAGCATTTGCTAAATTTGGATCTGACTTAGATGCTGCTACCAAAGCCGTTATCGATAAAGGTAAACGCAACGTAGAAATATTGAAACAACCTCAATACTCGCCATTAACCGTTGAGAAACAAGTGGCTATTATTTACTTGGGTTCTAAAGGTTTATTGAGAAATATTGCAGTAGAGAAAGTACGTACTTTTGAAGGCGATTTCTTGGCAGCATTAGAAGCAAAACATCCAGAAGTATTAGCAGAATTTAAAAAAGGTGGATTGAGCGATGAGGCTACCAAAAAAGTAGAAACATTAGCAAAATCAATGGAAGGTGCATACGCTTAAGGAATGATGTATGTTAAATGATGAATGATAAATTCAATCTCATTAAACATTAATCACTAAACATTAAACATTAAGAAGTGGGAGCAAATTTAAAAGAAGTACGATTAAGAATAGCATCTGTAAAATCAACTACACAGATTACTAAAGCTATGAAAATGGTATCTGCAGCTAAGTTGAGAAGAGCTACAGACAGAATTGTACAAATTCGTCCGTATGCCAATCAATTAAATGCAGTATTGCAAAATATTGCTGCTAATGTTGGCGAGGATATGAATAATTCTTTTGCAGTTCAACGTCCGGTAAACAGAGCATTAATTGTAATAATAACTTCAGATAAAGGTTTGTGTGGTGGTTTTAATGCCAACTCGATGAAATTAGTAAAGTCTTTGCTGAACGAAAAATATGCGGACCTTGCTTCTAATAAAAAAGTAGATCTTTTAACGATAGGTAAGAAAGGATATGATGCTTTCAAGTCTTCTAAACTAAGAATTAATAATGATTTTGGCCATTTGTTTAGCACTTTATCTTTTGAAAACACGGCAAAAGCAGCAGAATATATAATGTATGCTTTTGAACAAAAAGAATATGATGTAGTAGAAATTGTTTACGGACAATTTAAAAATGCAGCTACTCAAGTTCCAACAGTAGAACAATTTTTGCCAATTCAAACGGCAGCAATAGATAAAAATGCCCCTAAGGCAAAAGCTGATTATATGTTTGAACCCAACCAGGATAAAATATTGAAAGACTTGGTTCCGAAAATTTTAAAAACACAATTTTTCAGATATTTATTAGATTCCAATGCTTCTGAACATGGTGCTCGTATGACAGCTATGGACAAGGCAACGGAAAATGCTAACGAATTATTGAAATCATTGAATATCATGTACAATCGTGCTCGTCAGGCAGCTATTACTACGGAATTGTCAGAAATCGTTTCTGGTGCTGCCGCTTTAAGCAACGGATAAGATAATTGATAAACTTGTATCTATTTACAAGTTAGCTACAAGGCGTGGACCGAAATCAAAACAAACGGACAAGCAAATCTCATCTTCCAGACAGACATTAGATGACAGACACATCATTCATAGAAGAAATTAAACAAACTAAAAAAATGAAAAGAACTTTTGAAGATTATTTGAACTTCTTCATTTTCATTTTTCCTTTAGGAATTGTATTCATCGGTTTTTCAATGATGGTTGGCTATTTTAAGCATAATTTAGACATAGTACAATTGCTT
Organism: Bacteroidota bacterium; assembly: GCA_039797705.1. Classification (GTDB taxonomy): domain Bacteria; phylum Bacteroidota; class Bacteroidia; order Chitinophagales; family JADIYW01; genus JADJSS01. Next base: position 9,807 of record JBDKHK010000074.1, on the reverse strand, counting down.
CTCTCTTTTATCCCAATTTCACTTGGACTCTTGTTTGCCTTTTTTACACTAAGGCGACTTAATGAGAATGTTACTTTTGAAACATTAGAAAACAAAAGAAATTTTAGTATTGACGAGTTGAAAACATCAATAGAAAATAATTTTCGCACTAACAACATCTACATTGACAAAAAATTAGAACTAATTGAAGTATTGACGAAAATGACCGGATTTTCTTGGGGAGAACGTATAACAATTATAAAAGATGGAAACATTTTTTTAGCAAATAGTAAACCAAGTGGAAGTAATCAACCAGTGACAATTTGTAAAGACAGAAAAAACATAAAAAAATTAAGAAAAATTTTGACCGACTAATATCGCCCTGTAGCTAACAGGCAGTTTGGCAAAATGGCGGGTTCAGTGCTAATTTCAACGGCAGTTCTTCGATTGAACTTTTGTGCAAAACTGAACATTTGTGCTTCGATTTCCGCCACTTCGCCAAGTTGCAGAAACGATATTTCCCTGAAATATTTATAAGGTTTACAATTAACTACCATCAGTCAATTTCTATAAACTCTTAAATTGGATTTTTTTACCAATTTCATTTAAATGTCAACTTCTGATATTTTGCATCAATAACGTAGTCCGTTAGTATGCTTTTCAAAGAAACGTTCATCAGTTTCATATTATAATGTATATTTGCAACTGATAATTAGTATAGCTTTATTCAAGTAATATTTACCTGAAAACACCATCAACCCATTTTATTCGTTAAACCTATCAAAAAATAATTAGAAATGAAATTTGCAACAAAAGTAATTCATGCAGGAATTGAACCCGATGCTACGTCTGGTGCTATTATGACACCTATATTTCAAACTTCTACTTATGTGCAATCTGCTCCAGGTGTTCACAAAGGATACGAATATGCTCGCACTCAAAATCCAACACGAGATGTTTTGCAAAATCAATTAGCAGCTTTGGAAAATGGCAACCATGGGATTTGTTTCGCCAGCGGACTTGCGGCTACAGATGCAATTGCAAAATTATACGGCAGTGGTGATCACATCATTTCCAGTAATGATTTATATGGTGGCACTTATCGAATTTTCACAAAAGTATTTGGCAAATTCGGATTGAGTTTTTCTTTTGTTGATATGACGGATATTTCCAATATAGAAAAAGCTATTACAGCAAATACCAAACTTATTTGGATAGAAACTCCTACCAACCCGATGTTAAACATAGTGGACATTGAAGCAGTATGCGCCTTAGCAAAAAAACATAATATATTGGTTTGTGTGGACAATACATTCGCGTCACCGTATTTGCAAACTCCTTTAGATTTAGGCGCAGATATTGTGATTCATTCTGCTACAAAATATTTAGGCGGACACAGCGATGTTATACATGGTGCAGTAATTGTAAAAGATAAAAATTTAGCAGAGCAATTATATTTTATTCAAAATGCAAGTGGTGCCGTTCCAGGCCCACAAGATTGTTTTTTGATTTTACGCGGTATTAAAACATTGCATATTCGAGTAGAAAGAGCTTGCGAAAATGCAGAAAAAGTCGCAGCATTTTTACAAGCACATCCAAAAGTAGAAAAAGTAAATTATCCAGGTTTTACTGCTCATAAAGGGCATGAAATAGCCAAACGACAAATGAAAAAATTTGGGGCGATGGTATCCTTTTCTTTGAAAGAAGATAATATTGCAGCCGCCAATAAAGTATTGTCTTCTACTAAATTATTTTCATTAGCAGAATCCTTAGGAGGCGTGGAAAGTTTGATTGGACATCCTGCCACCATGACGCATGCCAGTATTCCATTGGAAGAACGCAAAAAGACAGGCGTAGTGGACTCATTGATTCGATTGAGTGTTGGTATCGAAGATGCGGATGATTTAATAGAAGATTTAAAAAATGCTTTAGCATAATTGCTTTTAACAGACTTGATAAAACAAAAAATATTTTTTATTTTTAAAATATGTCAATGAAGATTAAACCCATATTTGAAAAAAGTATTTTTTGGGGATGTAGATTTTGAAAAAATAGAGTATGATGCAAAGGCAAATTTTGTTATTGAACGAATTTTTGAGAGGGGGTGTGGAAGACATACGACAATGCAGGAGATATTATGGAGATGAAAAAATCACTCAAGTTTTATTAAAGGCAAAATATCTTCCCGAAAAACGTTTATATTTAGCTAGTGCAATTATTAATAAACCTGTTACAGAATTTAGATGTTACACACTTCAACAGTTGACTCCAACACTATTTCCGTATTAAAGGAATTATTGGCGTTGCCAATTTTAAAAGATTTTACTTTAAAGGAAATAATAGAAAATCATCAGAAAAAATATCCTAATCAGATGCTGTTAATTTCAATTCCTCAAGCATTAGTGTTTTTTGAAGATGCTGAAAAAAGTGAAAATCCAATAAGTTTGAACGAGCAAACATGGAAAAATGTTCAAAGAATTATAAAGCAAAAAGTAAACGAATATTTATCTTGACAAGCATTTTATAAAAACATGACTACCACCTTACTCATATTAACCATTGGGCCCGCTTTAGCTGTTTGCGGATATATCATTCACAAAGACAGATTTGAGAAAGAACCGTTGGGATTGATGGCAATGGCTTTTTTATTTGGCGTGTTCAGCGTTTTTCCGGCAGGTATTAGCAATGAAATGGGTGGACAAATATTAGAAATGGATGGCAGTCTTATTAATACAGCATTGTTTGCATTTTTGGTAGTTGGTTTAGGCGAAGAGTTTTTTAAATTTTTTTTCTTGCGCTATATTTTATATAATAGAAAAGCATTTAATGAACCTCTGGATGGAATCGTATATGCCGTAATGATAGGAATGGGTTTTGCCACTTTTGAAAATATTCTATATGTTTCAGAAGGCGGATTTGGCGTGGCAATAGCCCGTATGCTAACGGCAATTCCGGCACATGCTATCTTTGCAGTAGTCATGGGATATTATGTAGGATTGTCCAAATTTGATTTAACACACAAAGACGAGTTTTTACGCAAAGGATTGGTTTACCCAGTATTGTTACACGGCGCTTATGATTTTTTTTTAATGCAAAAAAGTATTCCAGCATTATCCTTATTAGCATTTATTGGAGTTGCTTTTGCCGTAAGAAGAATTCCTTATGTAATTCGTCAATCCAATTCCCATTCACCTTTTAATGGAGAATAATTATTTATGATGCCAGAACGCACGATTGATTTGCTCAATTTTTATCACGATAAATATCATCGGGTGGAATTTATTGCAGAGGATCCAATTTCTATTCCACATCGTTTTTCAAAACAACAAGACATAGAAATAGCAGGATTGTTTGCAGCAGTTTTAGCGTGGGGCAATAGAAAATCAATCCTCAATAGTTGTAATAAATTGATGAAATACATGGACAATCGTCCGCATGAATTTATTTTATATCATTCTGAAAAAGAATTAAAACCATTCACCACTTTTGTGCATCGAACCTTTAATGCAACAGATGTTTTATATTTTATCGAATTTCTAAAACAACATTATTCAAAACACGATTCATTAGAAGAATTGTTTTTACAGAATGATGCTGAACAACGACTGATTCAATTTCATCATGCTTTTTTTTCTTTAGATAATTTTCCGGAAAGAACTAAAAAACATATTGCAACACCTGAACGTAAATCTGCCTGCAAACGATTAAATATGTATTTACGGTGGATGGTGCGCAAAGATACGGCAAACAACAAAGTTGATTTTGGATTATGGAATAGAATTCCTGTTCACTCTTTGATGTGTCCGTTGGATGTTCATGTAGAAAATTATGCTCGACAATTAAATTTAATTAAAAGAAAACAGCGAGATTGGTTGACAGTTACAGAATTAACTGCTAACTTAAAGCTCATGGATGCAAAAGATCCAGTGCGTTTTGATTATGCACTTTTTGGAATGGGAATAGAGAACGTTATTTTATAGAAAAATAAGTATGGAAGACTCTTTGAAAATACAAGAATACACGCTACAACTTTTAGAAGAAAGTGGCTTGTCATTTAATTCTTTTGCAGAATTTCGCAAACACATCATCCAGCGTATCAACGATTGGATTAATAATGATTTCGAACACTTACTGTATATGCTCTATCGCATAGATGTACACGAAGATAAAGTACGTAAATTAATGCAAGAACATAAAGGAGAAAATGCCGCAGAAGTAATTACCGATTTAATTATCGAACGGCAGCAAAAAAAAATAGAAACTCGAAAATTATTCCACATGGAAAAGCCTGCCGATGTGGATGAAAATGAATTGTGGTAATAATAATTACAATCCAAAAGGTGTAATGTCTGTTTGTCCTTTATAAAATTCTTCGTGTACTTCTCCTACCAATTCTGTATCAAAAATGGCAGGGCGTTCGCTAATTTCATGATAGCAAATAACACCTTCTGCAAAATAATGAACTACCATACTTTTGCGAGTCAATTCCTTATGAAGCATGGGTTCTCCTTGGTGTATGAGATTTCCGTGCCATACTAACATATCTCCTTTTTTTGCAGTAAATATTTTCTTTTGCAGATGCTGTTCTTCTACGACAGCTGCAATTTTTGCTTCATATTTTTCATTGGCTTTTCCATCTACCATATAGGCATTTGAGGTATTGTCATAATCGCTATTGTTCAAATAAGGCAGTAGGTGAGAGCCTGGATAATAAGAAATAGCACCTTGCTCTATCGAAATATCCTCTAAAGCAAACCATACACCAATTAAATATCCTTTGGGAAAAGTACTCATGTGTATCCAATCTGAATGGGCATTTTGCTCACTGCCTTTTATGAAATTAATCGTTTGAAAGGGCAATACTTTTTTATCTAAAATAAAAGACAATAATTGTAATAAGCGTTTATCTTTTATCACTTTTCGAATGGTATATGATTGCTGATAAGCATTGAATATTTTTCGGTTGGTGTAGTTAAAATCCACTTCTTTTTTTTCTAATAAACGATCAATATCATTGTTAATATCGTCTATAGTTTCATCCCCTAAAAATTTATCCCAAATAATATACCCTTCTTTTCGCCACTTTAATAGTTGTGTTTCAATAGCTTCAGAAAACATACAGAAGGTAGGATGATTCTGAATGTCTTTTTCATTGATGATGAAGTCTAACCAAGGAAGTTTCGTTTTTTTTCCTTCAAAATCTTTATGCGAAATACTGCTATAAACCGATTTTTTTAAACCATAATATGGATATAAATGTTTGTTATGCGCCAATCCTTTTCGATGCAGTAAGTTATAAAGGAAATGTACCCAGCGCAAATTGCGAAAAAAGCCCGTGTAACGTTGGATTATTTTTTTCATGTAAGCTATAAAGATAAATGTTTAATTTTAAGAATGGAATCTAGTAAAGAACAAAAAATACTATCAAAAAATGAGGAGATGCAAACAACAACAGCTGCTCGACTAAAAGAAATGAAACAAGGTGTGGAGCAAGTGGAACAATATGCTAATCCGACAGAAAGTTTGATGCCTGAGTTAGAAGAATTAGTAAAAAAGAATCCAAATAGATTGATTGGGTGCGGTGGTTAATAAGAATCATTTGGTATTGACAATATCAATTTTTTTTACTATCTTAAAATATCTTTTATCAAAACCATAAGGATTATGCAGATTCAATTTTTATTTGTTGCAATACTTTTTATTGTTCTTAGTAGTTGCAATAGTATCGAAGCAAAAAAAGCAACGGACAGTGATATGCAAACTGCTAAACCCCAAAAAACTGAAAATAAAAAGGGAAACTGGCAACCCATGCCTATGCGTGAAATAAAAGACGACAAAGGGGTAATTCTTTGTATAATGCCTATGCCAGAATCTTGGAAATTAAACACTAATGGATACACTATCGTTGGCGCTAATAACATTAGAGTAAGTAGTTTTGCGCCTAAGTCCTTTATGATGAACTATGACCAAAGTTTGCAATATGCTTATTCTCAAACGCCCATGCGTGCCATGCCCGAAATTGGACAGCTGATACAAGAAGATTTGGTACCTTCTGCTGCTAAAAAAGGTATGACATATATAACCCATTATGAATTACCAGAAGTTAGTAAAATGGACAAATGGTATAGCGACCAACTGTTTAAAGCCCTGCCTTCTAAATCATTTGTGAAAGCTTACGGGGTCGATTTTAAAGATAAAAACGGCAATCCTGCTTTTGTGATTTTTCATGTCAATCAATCTACAACACAAGCTATGGAAACATGGTACTACATGGCTTCATTATTAGAAGCAGATAAAAATATTTTTGACCTGGCAAAAAAACAATATATTTTTTCTTTAGCAAATACACGCTATAATTTAGAACCGATAATGGCTTATAATAAAGCAGAAGCGCAACGTGTTGGGCAAAGTTGGGCTATATTCAATAAAAAAATGGCAGCGAATCAGGCAGCTTTTGAGGCCAGCCAAATTGCACATGTCAATAAAAGCAACGCTATCAATGATGCCATTATGAGTGGCTATAAAGCAAGAGATGCTGCAAGTGACAAAAATCAAGATCAGTTTTTAGATTATGTATATGAACGTCAAAATGTGCAAGATGGAGAATCGGGCAAATCTTATAAAGTGGAGTATGGATATAACAGATATTGGATGAATAGTGATGGAGAATATATTGGCACCAAACAACAAAATTACGATCCAAATCAAGATGAAAACATGAACGATGTAAAATGGAAAGAATTGAATAAAGTGAAATAAATTTCCATCATTTTTTCTAAAAATTAAAACGGCGATTGAGTATTCAATCGCCGTTTTGCGCTCCCTCCTGGGCTCGAACCAGGGACCTACTGATTAACAGTCAGTTGCTCTAACCAGCTGAGCTAAGGAAGCAATCCGTTAATTTCGGAGTGCAAATGTAGGACTTTAAAAATAAAAATGCAATATTTGCAGAAAATAAATTATAAAATGAGTCTTTTAGTTGTAGGTACAGTTGCTTTTGATGCTATCGAAACCCCTTTTGGAAAAATTGATAAGATTACCGGTGGTTCCGGAAATTATATTTGCCATTCTGCTGGTCATTTTGTTCATAATATGCAGCTAGTCAGTGTAATTGGCGATGATTACGATCAAGATGAATTAAATTATTTAAAATCAATAGGTACGGATATTGATGGAGTGAAAGTTTTAAATGGAGAGAAATCATTTTTTTGGAGTGGACGCTACCACATGGATTTGAACCGCAGAGATACGCTGGCAACCGAACTCAATGCCTTAGCCTCTTTTGATCCCGTTTTACCCGATAGTTTTAAAAATGCAGAATTTCTTATTTTAGGAAATATAGATCCCGCTTTGCAAGCTAAAGTAATATCTCAAATGCAGGAACGCCCGAAATTGATAGCAATGGATACTATGAATTTTTGGATGGATATTGCTTTAGAGCCATTAAAGAATGTTTTAAAAATGGTGGATTTATTGGTGGTCAACGAAGAGGAAGCTCGCCAATTAACGAACGAATATTCTTTGGTAAAAGCAGCTACAAAAATTCGGGAAATGGGTCCAAAGTTTTTAATTATTAAAAAAGGCGAACACGGTGCTCTATTGTTTCATGGTAATCGTGTGTTCTTTGCTCCGGCATTGCCCCTAGAAGATGTATTTGATCCAACAGGTGCTGGCGATACTTTTGCCGGTGGATTTATGGGTTATCTTGCAAAAACAAAAGATTTATCTTTTGAAAATATGAAACGTGCCGTTATTTATGGTTCAGCAATGGCAAGTTTTTGTGTTGAAAAATTTGGTCCACAACGATTAAAAGAATTAACAGAAGCAGAAATTGAAGAACGCGTACAAATCTTTATCGAATTGGTAGATTTTGATATTATCTTGAAATAATATTTTTCTAAAATTTAGGTGAACGTTGATTATTAATTCAGCGTATTAATTACTAATCCTGATTTTAATTTAGGTTCAAACCAAGTAGATTTGGGGGGCATAATATTACCCGAATCTGCAATGTTAATTAATTGGCCTAATGAAACTGGATAGAGTGCAAAAGCCACTTTCATCTCTTCGGAATCGACACGTTTTTGCAATTCACCTAACCCACGTATTCCTCCCACAAAATCGATTCGCTTGTCGGTGCGTTGATCCTTGATTCCTAACAATTCATCCAGTATGTATTTTGATAAAATTGTTACATCCAATACTCCGATAGGATCATTTTCATCATACGTATTTTTATGGGCAGAAAGCTGGTACCAATTTCCATTCAAATACATCGAAAATTCGTGTAATTGTTGTGGTTTATAGATTTCAGTTCCTTTTTTTTCTATATCAAAATGAAGGAGTAATTTTTGTAATAATTCTTCTTCAGATAAATGATTCAAATCTTTTACCAAACGATTGTAATCTTGAATTTGCAACTGATCGCTTGGAAATAAGCATGACAAGAAAAAGTTATACGATTCATTTCCAGTATGATTTGGGTTTCCTTCGCGCAGTTGTTTGCCTACCTTTGCAGCACCTGCCGAACGATGATGACCGTCGGCAATATAACTTGCAGATACTTTTTCATTAAATAGTTCAACCAATTTATGAATGATATTTTCATTGTCTATTTTCCACAACTGATGTCGTACATTTTGTGAATCTACGAAGTCATTTTCTGCAGGATGGTGTTCGCAATAATGCTCGATAATAACATCAATTTCTTCCACCGCTTTGTAGGTCAAAAATACCATACCTGGTTGTGCCATTTTGGTTTTCATGTGACGGATTCGGTCGTTTTCTTTTGCTACTAAAGTTAGCTCATGCTTTTTTATAGTATCGTTGAAGTAATCATCAATGGAGCTTCCTGCTACTAAACCTGTTTGAGTTCTTCCGTCCATTGTTTGCGCATATATATATAAGCAAGGTGTTTTATCTTGCTCCAATATTCCGTCTTTTACAAAACTGTCAAAAATTTCTTTTCCTTTAGCATATACTTCATCTGAGTATTGATCAATAGCGGTGTCAAAATTTATTTCCGGTTTAGATATTCTTAAAAATGAATATGGATTATTTTTTACTTCTTCTTTTGCCTCGACAGAGTTTAAAACATCATAAGGTTTGGCTGCTACTTTATCTACTATATCTTTGCGAGGTCGCAAGCCTTTAAACGGACGTATTGTTATCATTTTTTTGATTTATTTTTTACAGATCGCTGGATGATTTTTTTCTTTTTCTTAACTACGGGTTGTTTCTTTTCTTCTTCAATATTATATTTATTAAAAGAACCATCTGAAAATGCTCGCAATGCTCGAATATAAATTGGATTTTGTTCATTGGTTATTTGATAATAGGCATTGGTGTTAAAAAGATTTTGTGCAATAAGTCCTTTTAGTTGATTTTGTATGGTAGGAATACTTTGACTATAATTTTCTGCACTATCTGGCACTGCTGATTTTGTTTTTGCATACGCATACAACTGCTCTAAAAATGCAGAATCTACTTCAAATTTTTTTATAAAAACAGCTAAGTTTGGGTATTCTTTTTCTAATTCTGTGCGATGCCCATCTACGTAATCTACAGTAAACTGATTGAAAGCTCCGGAACGTATTAGTTTTCCATAAAATTTAGAATTCCAAGAGGTATCTAATGGTACAAAAATATCCGAAGTGATACCACCACCACCATATACTACCCGTTTGTGGTTGGTGTAATATTTAGTGGAGTCTTCAATTTTTATTTTGGTTTCATCAAATAACTCACCGTCTTTATAACGTTCTTCAATATCTTCTCTATATTTATCTACTCCTTTTGAATATGGTTTTTGAATATTTCTTCCACTTG
>JBDKHK010000073.1:0-17446 GCA_039797705.1 Bacteroidota bacterium | reverse complement strand
TCATTTTTTCAATTCTGCATAGTACTTATAAAAATAGGGAATAGTTTCGATGCCTTTGAAATAATTAAATAAACCATAGTGTTCATTGGGTGAATGGATTGCATCGCTATCTAAACCAAATCCCATTAATACGGATTTTAATTCTAAAATTTTTTCAAACAAGGCAACAATTGGAATACTTGCTCCATTGCGCATTGCTAAAGGTTTTTTACCAAAAGTTATTTCCATTGCTTTGTTGGCAGCTTGAAACTCAATAGAATCTACCGGGGTAACATACGGCTCGCCGCCATGGTGTTCTGTTACTTTTATTTTTACTGTATTGGGAGTTATTTTTTCAAAATGTTTTGTAAATAATTCTGCTATTTTTTTGGAAGATTGATTGGGTACTAAGCGCATAGAAATTTTTGCTTGCGCTTTGCTCGGCAGTACCGTTTTTGCACCTTCACCAATATATCCACCCCAAATTCCGTTTACGTCCAACGTGGGACGAATGGTTAATTGCTCTAATAAAGTATAACCATTTTCACCAAAAGATTTAGGCAAACCAATACTTTTTTCAAAACCCTCGACCGTAATTGGAACGGCATTTATTTGTGCTCTTTCTTCTGCACTTAAATCTATTACATCATCATAAAATCCTTCTACGGTAATATGTCCATTGTCATCTTTGAGCGAACCGATTAATTTGCATAATACATTTAATGGATTGTCCACGCCGCCACCATAAATACCGGAATGTAAATCGCGGTTGGGTCCTACTATTTCCACTTCCATATAACACAAACCTCGCAGGCCGTTTGTAATGCAAGGGGTTTCATTATTAATAATTCCTGTGTCGGAAATAAGAATTACGTCGGCTTTTAGTTTGTCTTTATATTCTTTTAAAAATGATTCCAAATTAGCGGAGCCTACTTCTTCTTCCCCTTCAATGATAACTTTAATATTGCACGGTAAGTCATTATTTGCTAACATCATTTCCAGTGCTTTTACGTGCATATATACTTGCCCTTTATCATCGCAGGCACCTCGTGCAAAAATTGCTCCTTGCGGATGTTCCTCCGTTATTTTGATTACAGGTTCGAATGGAGGAGCATCCCATAATTCATAAGGATCGGCGGGCTGTACATCATAGTGACCATACACTAAAACAGTGGGTTTTGAACTATCTGTTATTTTTTCGGCATACACAACAGGATATCCTTTTGTTGGAATCAATTCTACATTTTCCATACCTGCTAGTTGAAATTGATTTTTCAAATATTGTGCAGCATTTATGACGTCGTCTCTAAATTTTGGATCGGCAGAAACGGATGGAATTTTCAGCCAGTCAATTAATTCTTGCGCAAAGCGTTCTTTATTTAGCTCAATTGTTTCTACAATGTAATTCATAATATTTCATCTTAATTAGAATACAAATTTAAGGAAAACTAAACAGTAATTTTTTAAAATTGAGTGTATTTATAGCTGTTAAAAAATATTATTAAACTGTAAAAAGTAGTATTAATCAATAAATGGTATTAACTTTGATAAGTTATCATGATGAAGAAAATATTACCACTCTTGCTCCTCAGCTGTTTTTCAGTTGTTACCTTATTTGCTAAAGAAATTGTTCAGTTTTCAGGCTATGTACGCGATGTAGAATCAGGTGCAATTGTGCCTTTATGTGCTGTATATATACAAAATGAAAACAGAGGAACCATCACGGGTTATGATGGTTTTTTTACGTTTGCTGCTGCCAAGGGTGATACGGTTTTAGTTAAATCCTTAGGATATAAAACATTTAAAGTAGTGGTTCCCGCTGACTTAGATGGCTCCAGTTTTACAAAAGAAATTTCATTAGATAGAGAAGCGTATGAATTAAAAGGTGTGACCATTAAACCGCTACCTACTCCGGGTCAATTACGCCAAGCGATGCTTAATTTAGACATTCCTAATAACTTGCAACAATTAGCTCAACAGACGATTGAACAATCCATTTTATCGGATGAGATTTCTAAGAAAATCAATTTTGACGGAAAAGAAAATTATAAGCAATATGTTCAATCACAAGTTGGCTATTATTATAACCAATACGGAAATCAACATCCAAGTATATCTTTAACAGACCCATTTGCATGGGCAAGATTCATTAAAGATATTAAGGCTAAGAAGAAGAAGAAATAATGTTGGAATAATTTAGATTTGCGCATTTTTCATAGTCAAATCGTGTTGTAAATTATTTCCTAAAAGCTTTTACCCTGTAGTCTGTTTCTACTTCACCTTTTGAAATTTTATTAAGTTTTGAAAGTAATAATTTCTTTTTGAGTGGTTTTAATTTATCCGTAAATAAAATTCCTTCGATGTGGTCATATTCATGTTGGATTACACGTGCGTTCATATCATCGTATTCTTCCGTAAATTCATTAAAATTCTCATCAAAATAATGAATTGTAATGGTTGGTTTTCTAAAAACATCTTCTCTAATTCCGGGAATACTTAAACAGCCTTCTTCAAACTTCCATTCTTCCCCATTTTCTTCTTTTATAGTAGGATTGATAAATACTTTTTTTATTCCAACAAATTTATTTTTTCGTTTTTCTTCTAACTGAACGGTATCTACTACAAACAAACGAATAGATAAATCTACTTGTGGTGCTGCTAAACCAATACCGGATGCACTGTACATGGTTTGCCACATATTTTTAATCACATCTTGCAAGTTTTCATAGTCTTTAGTAATATTTTCTCCTCTTTTTTTCAAAACTGGATGTCCGTAGAGGGTAATCGGTAAAATCATAAAAATAAATTTGAACGGTGAAATATAATATTTGAGATAAAAATCATCAAAATATTATTCTAACACAAAGGTAGTAAATTATAGTGTTTCTATATAATTTTGGAGAATGATAGTAGCGGAAATCTCATCAACTAATGCTTTATTTTGGCGATCTTTCTTCTTTAAACCGCTATCTATCATGGTTTGAAAAGCCATTTTAGAAGTAAATCGTTCATCTATATCGACAATATTAATTTCAGAAAATTTGGACTTTAACTGCTGTTTAAAAGCTGTAATTTTAGGTACAATTTCAGCTAATTCATTATTTAATTTTTTGGGAATACCTATAACAATGGTATCTATCTTTTCTTTTGGAATTAATTTTTCCAGATAAATCAAATTATTTTTTGTCTCTTGGGTAGATAAGCCAAAGGCAAACGTTTTACTATCATCGCTAATAGCAAATCCAGTTCGCTTTGTGCCATAATCTATAGAGAGAATTTTCATCTTGTTTTATTTTTTCAAGATTTTAAAGTTTAAAAAACATAATAATATCAGTGATAACACACAAAGAAAACAATACACTTGCTATTCCGTTTGTTGTAAAAAATGCAATGTCTATTTTTTCTAATCCAAAGCGGAGTACCAATGAATGTTGATAGATTAACAATCCAGCAAATACTATTGTGCCTAAAATATACAATGCGTGAAAATGTCCATAATATCCTGCCCAAATAATACAAGCAGCACTACAAATGTGTAACAGTCGAGAAATACGTTTTGCTTTATCTTGTCCGTAATATGCCGGAATAGAATATAATTTATGTTCCTTATCGAATTGTTCATCTTGTAATGCATAAATAATATCAAAACCACTTACCCAAAAAAATACGGCAAAAGAGAAAAACAATGGCAGTATTTCAAATTTTCCTGTTAGTGCTAAATACGCCCCTATCGGTGCTAAGCCTAAGCCAATTCCTAAAATTAAATGACATAAAAATGTAAAGCGTTTGGTAATAGAATATCCTAAAACAACCAATAAAGCAACGGGCGATAAATAAAAACAAAGGGTATTAATAAAATGAGTGGTGACAATAAAAATAAGGCAATTAATCATCACAAACAGTAAGGCATTTTGAGGTGTAATAATGCCAGACGGAATTTCACGAACTGCCGTTCGTGGATTTTTTTCATCATATTTTCTGTCTATATATCGATTGAAAGCCATAGCGGCATTGCGGGCAGTTACCATACAAATAATTACTAAAACAAATTTTATTGCTAAGGCTCTATACGATATGCTGTCATTTATTATCAACGATTTCCAGCCCAAAGCAAAACCTATCATAGCAAAAGGCATGGCAAAAATGGTATGTGAAAATTTTACTAAGGAAAGGTAGTTTTTCATTTTAATTGGATTAAATCATCTATAATGTTTCAGGATTTTTTTATGAACTTAAATATGAAAAATATCCATCATTCCATCTCCTTTTAAAAATTTACTTAAAACCAACTCGATTTTTTCTTCTTAGATTCCTTTACGTTGATGCTGAAATTTACAACCGTTATGGGAGGATTGGTATTAGCTTGTATCATCACGCTTTTTGTATTTGCACCCACTCTCCTATCTGAATTAAATTCAATATCAATCTTGCCTTTTTGTCCCGGTTGCACGGGCTCTTTGGCATATTTAGGCACTGTACAACCACAACTTCCATACGCTTGATCGATAACCAAAGGCAGTTTTCCGGTATTTACAAATTCTATCGTATTGCGCACTGTATCTCCTTCTATGCAAGTGCCAAAATCATACACTTCTTTATCAAATTTGATAGAAGTAATTGTCTTTAAACGTTCTTCTTCTAATTGTTCTTCTGATTTTTGTGTAGAATCTAACGAAGATTGCGGAAATTTTTCTATGGTAACTTCTGTTGGTTTTTCTTTTGTGCGACATTGCGTAAACAATACAGCGAAAGTAAAAAATACTATTCCTCTAAAAATCCATTTTTTCATCGATAAAATTTAAGGTAAAGATAGTAAAATGAGTTTAGTGCTTCTTATGTGCAATATATTTTTCAAAATTATCTTTTGATAAAGTATTTAGGGTATTTTGCTTTAGCAAGCCTCCTTTTCGAGCGGCATATACACCATAGCGAATATCGTGAATACCCTGCAAATGATGTGCATCTGGATTAATAGAAATAAGAACATTTTTTTCTTGACAATAATCTATCCATTGATAATCCATATCTAAACGATAAGGATTCGCATTTAATTCGATACATACCTTATTGGCGGCACAAGCATCTATAATTTTTTTATGGTTTATCGGATAACCCTCGCGTGACAACAGTAATCGTCCTGTTAAATGTCCTAAAATAGTTGTGTACGGATTTTCAATCGCCTTGAGAAGACGTTGCATGGCTTTTTCTTCAGGCATTTTTAATTGTGAATGTACAGAAGCAATTATTAAATCAAAAGATTGTAAAATGGCTTCATCATAATCCAAGCTCCCATCATTTAGAATATCGGATTCAACACTTTTAAAAATTTTAAATGGTGCTAACTCTGTGTTTAATTGTTCAATTTCTAGATGTTGTTTTAAAATGATTTCTTCTTTCATTCCATTGGCATAAAAAGCACTTTTACTATGGTCGGAAATAACAAAATATTCAAAGCCTTGTTCTTTTACATATAATGCCATTTCTTTAAGAGTATTAGCGCCATCACTGTATTTGCTATGGTTGTGAACAATGCCTTTTATATCTTGTAATTCTATTAATTGATTTAGTTTGTTTAGTTCTACTAAGTTCCATTCTAATTTATTGTCGCGTAGCTCCGGAATAATAAATGGAAATCCTGCAGAACTATATATTTCTTCTTCTGAATGATAATTATTTTCTGTATTTATTTTATAAGATAAAAAACTAAAATGCTCTGGAGCACTTGACAATTCAAGTAGTTTGAAATAAAAATTATTTTTATTACAAAAATGAAACACAACTGGATATTGCTTATACTTCTCTTTTATTTCATTTTGAATTTTGACAGATTCTTCCGCCATCAAAAAATCAACAGAAGATAATGTAATCATTTTTCTTCTATAATCACCACAAGTTGACAACAGTACATTTGGATAAGTATTTTGCAATTCGCTTAAAATATCTTTAGCTAATTCCTCCATATTTGCCCATAAAAATTTGCCGGAATTTTGTTTAATAAATTGTATTTGGTTTAAAATATTTTCTTGTGTTTTTTCTCCAAATCCTTTCAATTCTATCAAGCGATTTTCTTGGCAAGCATATTCTAATTCTCCAAAACTTTCGATGTCTAATTCTTTCCAAAGTTGTGCTATTTTTTTGGGTCCTATTCCTTTTAATTGCAATAAACCAATAACACCTGCCGGAGTAATTTTTACATATTTTTCTAATAAATCCAACTTCCCCGTGCGTGTCAAATGAAATATTTTATCGGCAATGGCTTTTCCAACACCTTCAATATTTTCTAATTGTTCGATAGATAAGTCTTGCAATGGCGCATCTAATTTTTTTAAATGTCGTGCAGCAAACGCATAGCTTTTAATTTTAAAAGGATTTTCATTGTGCAATTCCATTAAATCTGCTAACAAAGCAAAATGCTGTGCAATTTCATTATTTGTCATGCTTCAAAAATAAACAAACACTTGATGAAAAAACAAGCAATTTATTCACTTACAATTTATTTTTACTATATTAGATTATCATTATAAGATATGACAAAGAAAATTAGTGGAATTATACTAACCATCGTATTGGCTGTCGTAATATTTTTTCTAAATAGACCAATGGGCGAAACCCCAGCCATGGGAATGTTTTTATCGCCCACTCACGGATTTTGGAAAAGTACTGCATTAAAACAAAGTAGAAATACTACCATTGAATTAAAATGCCTGAAAGGCGTAGCCACCATTGTATATGATGAATTAGGGGTGCCGCATATTTTCGCCGATGAGACAGCAGACTTAATGTATGCTCAAGGATATATTGAGGCCAAAGACAGACTATGGCAGATGGAATTTCAAACCTTGGCAGCAGCGGGCAGGCTCAGTGAAATTGTCGGTGAAAAAGCTTTGCCTTTAGATCGTTTTTCAAGACGTATCGGTATTTTGCGAGCAGCAAAAGCATCACTTATTGAAACAGAAAAAAATCCTACCAGCAAAATGGTGGTGGAAAGTTTTACTGCCGGCGTAAATGACTACATCCATCAATTAAAAAAATCTGACTTGCCGATTGAATACAAACTCATCGGATACGAACCCGAAGATTGGGCACCGATAAAATGTATCTTACTAATGAAGTATATGGCTAAAGATTTGACTTATTATGATACCGATGTAGAAAATACCAATGCATTGCGAGCCTTTGGAGAAGAGGTTTATAAAAAAATGTATCCTGATTTCCCACCTGTAAATGACCCTATCATTCCTATTGGTACAAAATGGAATTTCAAATCGGTTGATACTTTTACTGTTGCAAAAAAAACAACTTCGATTGCTGATGTTTTATACAAAAATCCATTTAAAGAATTTTATGCAGAAAAATTTTATGGAAGTAACAACTGGTGTGTAAACGGCAGTAAAACAAAATCAGGGAAACCTATTTTATGTGGCGACCCGCATCTTAATTTAAGTCTTCCTTCTATTTGGTATGCTGTTCAATTACATTGCAAAGACTTAAACGTAGAAGGAGTTACCATTCCGGGAGCCCCCGGTATTATTATTGGTCACAATGAAAATATAGCGTGGAGTGTAACAAATTCAGAGCGTGATGTCATTAATAATTTTTCAATTGAATATCAAGACCAATACAAGAAAGCATATAAATTAGGCAATTCGTATGTGCCTTTTGATTATGATGTTCAAGTATTTAAAGTAAAAGGGAAAAAAGATTTTACAGATAGTATTCGGATGACTAAAATTGGCGCCGTTGTGTATGATGAAAATTTTGGGGAAGCAGATGATAAAAAACATATTGCAACCTATTGGAGAGCAGAAGAGCCGTCTAACGATTTGATGGCATTTTATTATCTTAATTATGCAAAAAATCAAGAAGATTATTTGAATGCTTTAAATTATTATGCCTGTCCTGGACAAAATTTTATTTACGCAGATATCAATAATAACATCTCTATTAAACAGCAGGGTAATTTTATGTTGCGTACCACTTGGGGCGATGGCTCTTTTGTTACACCTTTAGCGGATGTCAATATTTCAAAATTAAAAGCACGCATACCTACTGACCAAAATCCGTACGTTTTAAATCCAGAAAGAAATTTTTGCTCCAGTGCTAATCAGAATCCAGTGGACCCAACATATCCATATTTAACAAATGGTCATTACGAAGATTATAGAAATAGAGTCATTAATAATACACTTTCTTCAGCTAGTAATTACACTTGGGAAGATATGGGAAAATTGCAAAACAACAATCTAAGTTTGTTAGCAAAAGAAGTATTACCAACCTTACTCTCATATATTACTTCTACTTCTGGCGAAGAGGCGGGAAAGATTTATGCCACTTTAAAATCGTGGAATTATTATGCAGATTATAATAAGTCGGCACCAAGTTATTTTTATAACCTATGGAACAATATTGAACAAATTATGTATGATGAGATGTCCAACAATAAATTATCTTTCCGTATTCCAGAAAATTACATTACCGCTAATTTGATAATCAACGATCCAACTTTTAAAATATTTGATATTACAACAACAGCAACAACGGAAACCGCTAAAGATGTAGTAAATATTGCCTTTAACAAAACGGTAGAATACTATAAAGATTATAATAAAAGCAAAAAAAGCACTTTGTGGCAGCAATACAAAAACACCAGTGTTTCGCATTTAGTACCATTTTTTAAAGCATTTTCTGTGAGTGATATTGCTATTGGAGGTTACAACAACATTGTAAACGCTGCTTCAGAACATGCAGGGCCGTCCTGGCGAATGATTGTAGATTTTTCAAACGGGAAACCTCAATGCTATGGCGTGTATCCAGGTGGACAATCAGGCAATGTTGGAGAAAAAGGGTTTACCGAGTTTATTAATAAATGGTCTAAGGGAGAATACTATACATTTCATTTTTTTACAAATAAAGAAGAAGCCATTAAAACAATTAAAAAGAAATAAATCATCATTATGCTTTGGATAAAGGTTTTAATCATCCTCATATTAAGTTCGATATTTACGATATTTTTACCGTGGTATGTTCCGTTCATTATTTGTTTTTTAGTTGGATTGATTTTATCCAACCGACCGGGCAATAATTTCTTAGCAGGATTATTAGGAATTGGGCTTTTTTGGTTCATTTATGCCTTACTTTTAGACATTCGAAATGATCATATTTTAAGCAACAAAGTTGCGTTATTATTTTCTGAAAGCTTACATACTAATATTACAGGTAGTGTGTTGTTGTTGGTTACTGCATTTTTAGGCGCATTACTGGGCGGATTGAGTGCAATGTTTGGTGCTATGATTCTAGATAATGGTAGTCGCCAACGATTTCGAAGTTCATTAAAACAAAAAAAATACACTTTGAAGTTAAAATATAAATCGAAATAAGGAGTTGATTTTAATATTTCTTTAATTTAATTACCTAAAAGATTTGCGTACCTTAGACAAACAATAAAATGTTATGTCTAGAATAATTGAATTACAATCTTATCCGTCTCCGGTAGCATCGTATGCACGAGTAGCAACTACACTTCTAAAAAAAGGAAAAGGTAATTTACCAGAAATTACAATTCATTTAGAAAAAGCAACCTTACAACCCGATGATTTAAAAAAATACAATAAAGTATGTGGTTTTGACCATACACTCATTGTTCCTGCTACTTTTATTCACACCTTTATTTTTCCCTTGCACACACAGTTGCTTAGTCAACCAGAAGTACCATATCCTATGCTTGGATTGATTCATTTTGCCAACTCTATCAAACAGATTCGTCCTTTATACGTAGGGGAAGAGTTTAGTGCGACCTGCAAATTTGGAAATATGATTGCGCACGACAAAGGGCAGGCATTTGAGCTATATACTTATATTGAAGTAAAAGGAAAGCGGATTTGGGAAGATACCAGTATTTATTTTTATAAAAATGGCAAAGAAGGAACAGGCAGTGTATTAGAGTGGGAACAGCCTATTTTACACGATAACTGCATCAAAGAAAGCTGGAATTTACATCAAAACTTAGGAATAGAATACGCCATGGCTTCGGGAGATTACAATCCAATTCACCTACTTCCATTGACGGCAAAGATGTTCGGATTTAAACGACATATTATTCACGGAATGTGGAGTTTTAGCAAGGTGCTTTCATTGTTAGAAAAAAGAGTAGAAGAAAGTTTTGAAATTACAGCACATTTTAAACTGCCCATTTTTCTACCATCTACTGTAATATTCAGACATGAAAAATCAGATAATGGTTTTGATTTTGACATTGTAGATCGCAGTCAAGAAAAGCCCCATCTAAAAGGGTATTTAAGAAATTTATAAGAAAATAAATGATTTTATTTGGAAGAATTTTACCAATTCTTCCAAATAAATATTGTTACAAAATCAGCAGAACACTTGTTTCTGTAATATTTTTATGATTCTGTAATATTTTTATTGTTATCCAAAATTATCTAACAGAAATACCGTAAGGCAATCTATATTGATAAATCCCTAATGATTGGATATAATCTAATTGTTTAGTGAAAAGTAATTGTGGGGTCAAATTTTTAAGCATTTTTGCATTCGCATCGTCTTTATTTCCCATCAAATCTTCTAAAATACTTTCTGTAATCGTTTTATTTTTAGGGTATTCAACAATTTCTGCTTTTTGTAATTTGGTTAATATTTTTATTTCCTTTATAGCTGTTTCCAAACCTCCTAATTCATCTACCAATCCAATTTTTAAAGCATCTTGCCCTGTCCATACTCTGCCTCTGGCTATTTTATTTACGGCTGCAGTATCCATTTTTCTGCCAAAGGCAACTCGATTTAAAAATATATTATATCCATTTTCTACATGTTTTTGTACTTTCGATGTTTCCAACTCATCCCAGTCATTTACCAGATTAAAGAAATTTGCATGTGTTGCAGTTTTTACTTCATCAAAAGTAACCCCTACTTTTTCGTTTAATGCTTTTCTGATATTTGGTATCATTCCAAAAATTCCGATAGAACCTGTAATGGTATTGGGTTGAGCAATAATTTTGTCTGCAATAGATGCAATATAATAACCACCGGATGCAGCATAATTTCCCATAGAAACCACTATTGGTTTTTTGGTTTTAAACATTTTAAGTGCATGATAAATTTGTTCGGAAGCGAACGCACTGCCTCCAGGGGAATTTACACGCAATACAATACCTTTTACCGCATCATCTTTACTAAGTTTTTGAATCAATTTCACGTATGCTTCACCTCCTATTACGCCATCATCTGATTTGCTGTCATTGATTTCTCCTTCTGCATAAATAACTGCGATTTTATTATCGTTTGTTTTTATATTTTTTATTTTAACAATTTCTTTATAATTTTTATATGAAATTAATTTGAGTTCGCTATTGGATTTATAGCCTAATTTTTCTTTAATTTCATTTATCACTTCGTCTTCATATTTCAAGCCGGATGCAAATCCGTATTTTACAGCTTCTGATGCATCCATTACTAATAAATTATTTTGAATTTGTTTCAAAGAATCTACCGAAACATTGGTTGATTGATGAATATTTTCTAAATAATCATTGGAGATGTCGTTTAATAATTCTGTGCGTTGCAATCTATCTTCGGGGCTCATGCCCGTGCGTCTAAACATTTCTGTAGCACTTTTATATTCACCTACGTAAAATACTTTATATTCCACTCCTAATTTATCCATCAATCCTTTTACATAATCCATTTGCATAGCAAAGCCATCGAACTCACATTCGCCCAATGGGTTCATATAAAATTTATTTGCTACGGTGCACAACATCAAGTTTAATTCTGGTGTGGCGCTGGAATATGCATAAATAAATTTATTGGATTTTTTAAAATTTTCTAAAGCATTTCTTAAGTCAAAAATAGCGGCAGGCTGACCTTCTAAATTATCTATATTTAAAAAAATGCCTTTAATGTAATCGTCTGTTTTGGCATATTCTAATACTCTTTTCAATTCCGTTAATCCGATGGTAGGATCTTGTGAAAAAGAACCTGATAATGCTGACATAGCGCTCATATTTCTGAACGGATTATTGTACGAACGATCGGTCAGTTCTCCTTTGAGTGTTAGGTTTAAAATGCTGTTTGCTTCTATTTTAGGTGATTTTTCTTCCTTGCTAAATGCTCCTCGTGCTAGTACGACAAAAAGGATAAAAAAGATAAATCCTATTGCAAAAAAACAAGCTAAAAATGTTTTCAAAAAACTTTTCATATTTTAATTTTATACAGATTATAATGAATAATTAGAGTAGGTAAAATTAATTAGAAAAAATCTAATTATTATACTAAATCTCATAGAATCCATGCGAAAATATTTTATAAAAAAACCGCATCAGAGGATGCGGAAATAATTGGTTAGTAATAAATTATTTTACTTTGAAGTTAATATTCGTCTTCATTAAATAAAAAGTCTTCTTTGGTTGGATATTCTGGCCAAATATCTTCGATGCTTTCATACATTTCTTCATCATCTTCCAGTTCTTGTAAGTTTTCAATTACTTCTAACGGTGCTCCTGTTCTGATAGCAAAATCTATTAATTCGTCTTTAGAAGCCGGCCATGGTGCTTCTTCCAAATAAGATGCTAATTCTAATGTCCAATACATATTTATAAAATTTAATTCGTTGTTTTTATTATTACTAAGAGATTGCAAATATATACTTTAAATTGAGAAAAAAAAGTAAAAAATCTTCCTTTGATTACACACTATTTAATGACCTTTCCACACTATTTCGGCAGCATGACTGTCGGCAGCTAATTTTCTGGCTAAAACGAAGAGAAAATCGGACAAACGATTTAAATAACGAACCATTTCGGGCTTTACATCTTCATTATCGGCTAAGCGAACTACACAACGTTCTGCCCGACGGCAAACGGTTCTGGCTACATGGCAAACTGCGGCAGGTCTATTACCACCGGGGAGTATAAAATATTTTAATTCTGGAAGTTGTTCATTCATTTTATCTATATAATTTTCCAACAAGAAGATAGAAGCCTCGGGCACTTCTGGTAATATTAGGTTTTTTTTTCCGGGTACGGCTGCCAAATTACCACCTATGTCAAACAATCTACTTTGTATATTTTGGAGTAAATCGTTGTATTCTTTATCTGTAATATAAGTTGCCACTAAACCTACGAAAGAATTTAATTCATCTACTGTTCCATAGGCTTCGATGCGTAAATCGCCTTTGGACAGGCGCAAACCGCCGTATAATGCTGTAGTTCCTTTGTCGCCTGTTTTGGTGTATATTTTCATTATTTTTTTGTTTGATTTTTAATAATGATTCAATTTATAAAAGAATTGTGAAAAATGGGTAATTGATTTCAAAAAAAAATGCTCCTCTATTCGAGAAGCATTTTATAAAAATATTTATTTTTTTTTTATTTGCCTTGAGCTTGTTGTTTTTTCATGGCTTCTTCAATCATTTTTTGCATATCGGCGTTATTGGATTGTTTTTGCTCTTCTACATTTTTTAATTCTACTTCAAAAACCAATGTTTCATTAGGTCCAATTCCTGCTTGTTGTTGTCCTTGCATACCATACGCTAATTTACCTGGTATGTATAATTTGTATTTTGAGCCAACAGACATTAATTGCAATCCTTCTGTCCAGCCTGGTATTACTCCATTTAAAGGGAAAGTAACTGGTTTTCCTGCTTTTTCAGAACTATCAAAAATAGTTCCATCCAATAAAGAACCTGTGTAATCTACAGTAACCATATCTGATGCTTTTGGTTTTGGTCCTGTTCCTTCCGTAATTACTTCATATTGCAAGCCGCTTGCTGTTTTTTTCACACCTGGTTTTTTACCATTTTCATCAAAGAATTTTTTGCTTTTTTCTTCGTTTGTTTTCAGGGCTGCGTACATTTGAGGATTGAAGTGTTTCATCAATACTTCGTTGATCGTATCACCACCAAACAATAATTTTTTATGGGTAATAGCCTCTTGAATTCCTCTTGCTAATACTGCTAAATTCAACGTGCTGTCCAATCCATTTTGTCCAAGATTTTGTCCTACTTGTACACCAATAGCGTAGGATACAGAATCTATTCCTTTTTGAGGTTTTGCACTTGAAAAATCTGTTTGATTTTTACAAGCCGTTAGAGAAAATATCGCAATTGCGATAATAGTCAATTGAAAAATTTGTTTATTCATGTTGTTGATTATTTTAAATTATTTATTTAATTTTTGTGTTGGTCGGTGCTTGTGGTACTTGTGGTAATGGTGCTTCAATACTTAATAATTCTACTGTAAAAATGAGTGTTTCGTTAGGACCAATTCCTACTTGTGGCACCCCTTGTTCTCCATAAGCTAAATTACCAGGCACATAGAATTTATATTTTGATCCTACAGACATTAATTGAACGCCTTCTGTCCAGCCTTTTATTACTTGATTGAGCGGAAAAGAAACCGGCTCTCCACCTTCGGAACTGTCGAAGATGGTTCCATTTATTAAAGAACCTGTGTAGTGTACACTTACTTTATCGGTTGCTTTTGGTTTTTGCCCAGTGGTATCTTTTAATATTTCATACCTTAAACCGCTTGGGGTGGTAATTACTTTTGGATTATTTGCTAAAGCATCAAAAAATAGTTTTGATTTTGTTGCTTCGGCGGTTTTTTGAATGGCTTGTTTTTCCATAAAATAGGATTGAGCATACATCATTCCTGTTTGTTGGTCGATGGGAGATTTTAGGCCATTTAAAACATCTGAAAAACCTTTTTCAAGTATTTTTGGATTGATATCTGTTGCTCCATTTTTTTTCATATCTTCTCCTATTTGTAAACCTAAAAAGTAGGATACAGTATCTGCTCTTGTTTTAAATTCAAGTGTATCTTTCTTTGTTACTTCAACAGTAGCGGTTTCTGCGGATTTTTTACATTTTTTTATTTTACATTTTGCTTCTAACAATGTTGATGATGTTAAAAGTAGTAAGGATGCTAATGCAATTTGTTTCATGTGATAATTATAATTAGTTTGCAAAAATAAGCTATTCGTACCTATTTATATAAATGTTAACTATTTTTAATACCTGTATTATTTATAAATATTGTGGGCGATGGATGAATAAGTAAAAAAATATGACAAATTAAAATAATTATACTAATTCGGATAATTTCTTCATAATTGGATACCAATCTACCCCTCCTCTATCTGTACCTAATCGTATAACTATTGTTTTTTTACTTTCATTAATCAACAAAATTTGTCCATTAAATCCTGCGGCATAATACACATTATCGTTTGCATTGTCTATGCTATAATACCATCCCATGCAATATTTATCTTCTTCATAGCTTCTATGCAGCGTGTCGTCACAATAGTTTAACCAATTAGAGGGCAATATTTGTTTTTTTCTAAATTTGCCATTATGCAAAACCATCACGCCGAATTTGGCAAGGTCTCTAGCTGACATATTTAATCCTCCATAAAATTTAGGATTCCTACTGATACGGCTGTCCAATGCCCAGTAAGCAGTGTCTTGTATTCCTAAGTTATTCCATAATCTTTCGTAGAAATAATCTAGTATTTTTTTATTGCCCAATGCCTTTCTAATACATTCACCTAAAATTTGTGTATCAATTGATTTGTATTTATAAAGAGTGCCCGGGAGGGTATCAAATTTTGCATTATAAATAGTTCTTGTTAGATTTTTTTCATAATAATATTGTAAGGTTTGGAAAACATTTCCATATTCATCATAATTCAATCCTGATTTCATTTGTGCTAAATTCCGAAGCGTGAGGAATTGAAATAAAGTATCGGAAAGGTGATTAAAATAATGCTTAACAGAAACATCTGCATTCGGTATGTATTTATCTTGAATAGCCATTCCCAGTAGGGCTGTCATGAATACTTTTGTTACAGAGAATAGTTGTGTATTTTCTCCTTCTTTGATACCATTTAAGTATCGTTTAAAGACAATAGTATCATTGCGCAAGATTAAAAATGAAGTAGTACTGGTGTTTTGTAAAAAGAAATCTGGGTATGGATATTTTTTTGCCAAAACACTATCCAACCATAAATTTACCTCTGGGAGTGCTATAGGATTTTCAGGAAGATTTATTGGATTTTTTGAGGGAGTAATGAGTGCTGTAGTGTAAAATTTTCCATCCAATATAGAGGGAACTCTTAGTGTATTATTATAATTTAGCACTATTATACTAAGTGCTAAAACAGTAAGAATAGTGATAACTTTAATCGGTGTAATTCTCTTCAACATTCTTATTCATTACTGTTTCTTGGTAAGGATAGATACATTTATAAAAAGTCCTGCGTTCAAATGAATATTACTGAATGTAGTATGTTGATATACATTTTTATGAAAAATATTACTATAGTCTTTCATTTTATAGTACAGAAAATCATAATCTATTCCAAGGCTAAAACCTGCTTTTCGCTTTATCAAATAGCGAATTTGCAAATCCGTGCCAAAATAAAATTTGTGTCCTTTTCCACTGTCGTAATAATCATCTGCCGTAAATCCGCCAATGCGAATAGAGGGGTGAATTTGTAATGATTTATTTTTCAAAAATTCAAAAACATAACCTACTTGAAGGGATGGTATAAAAAACATCGTGTTTTTTTTGGAAAATAAACTTCCGCTATTCGGATCTTTTTTATATTTTTTTATTGAGGTGAATTGATAATTCATACCAACAAAAAGTCCTTTCCAAACGTTTCCTTGAATACTAAATTGAAAATGTCCAGCTTTATGATTGCGAGCTAAATTATTTTTAGTATTTCTATCTGCCCATACTGGAGATGAGTCTGCCACGGGATAATATGCTCCTTGAAAAATATCCTTTTCATTTATCATAGGACTATAGAAAGAATAATTAAGCCCGAAGAGGATACGAACTCTGTCGATATTTATTTTCTTTTTTTTCTTAATTGGTATTTCTGTTGCTACTGAATTAAATTCATCTACAACCATGGGGGCAGTATTCAAGGAAGTTGTATTGGATATAGCAGGAGGTAATATTACTGCTATAGAGTCCTGTGCGAAGGAATTATATACATAAGATAAAAAGAAAAAGGCAAGTATTTTTTTCGACATTTAGACAAATTTAAAAAAAAAAGTTGAGTTTTAATGTTTTGAACAATAGTACTAAATAAAACAATTTTTAGGATTATTATTTTCTCAAAGCAAATATAAAAAGGGGTTTATATTTTATTATTCATCACTTTTACTATAAAATTTTAATTTATATAAAAAAAAGTCGTGGCACGAAAACCGTGGCACGACTTATAAAAATTTTTAATTACTATCTATTTATGTATGCTAATCCTTAATAAACTTCGATTGGAATTTTTCTCCCGAAGTGGTATTCTGCATATCTAAAATATACATTCCTTTGGCAAAATCTGTTACTTTAATAGTAATTGTATTCATACCAGAGTGCATATTATATCCTTCGGACAGCATGTGCTGCCCAAGGGTATTAAATACGTGTAAGTTTACTTT
>JBDKHK010000072.1:0-24430 GCA_039797705.1 Bacteroidota bacterium | reverse complement strand
TGCTTCGTATGAAACTTTTTGCTAATTTTGAACTTTGGTTTTTCGATTGAGCGGTAGTGCTAAAAATCGGCTCCCTCGCCAAGTCGCTGGAACGTTGGTTACTATATGAATTTAATATTTGAAAAAATTTATAATTAGAACCAGCAAAATAAATTCCAATATGCTTTTCAGAGATTATAAAAATTCCAGACGATTTTTTTATCAAATTTTATGTTCTGCAGAAAATTGTTCTTTTTGTAGTGGCGATGATTTTGCTATTTCCAATATAATTTGTTCTGCTTCTTCCTTAGCAATACCACGAGCAAACGTAACTAATTTTTTATCTGTGTCAAATTTTATTACCGGACGACTTTCATCCACCCATTCTCCCTTTCGATTTACTTTATAAATTTCTTTGTCTAAGCGAATATTTGCAATCTCTTTCAAGGTGTAAAAGTTCCGTCTGTAAAAAAATACCAATGGCTTATCTGTTATTAAATATTCGGGTGTAATAATAATGCGTTCTCTTCCGAAAAATAGCCAAATAAAAAAACTTGCTCCTGCCATTCCTAAGGCAGACCACGATAGGACTGATAATATCAATCCGAATTTTGCCCAAAAATGATGAATATGCAATGCTAAACTCACTAATACATATAATGAAATAATCCATAGAATGGTAGCTAAAATCATTGCAATTACAGCAGTGGTATTTTTTTTAATTGGAATACGAATTTCTAATAAATTCTTCTTTCGAAATATTCGTACCCGACTTTTATATGTTGCCTCTTTTGTCACTTTTGCTAAGATAAGCGATATAATTGATGTGATAAACTATACGTAGCAAGTTTTTATAAAACTTTATTAATCGCAATTTTTTTAAAACTGAGGTTGTTTTTTCATCAAACATTCTTTGTCTTTCATCAAACATTCTACGTTTGTAAAAAAAATTGAATATTTTTTTCTGAAAAATACTTAATTCAAGCAAAGGCGATGATTAATAGACATTTTTAAAATCAAATTTTTGTGTATCTTAGCTTCCTATCAATAGTTTAATATAAAAAATGAAATTACAATTTCCAAAAGACTTTATTTGGGGTACTTCCACTGCCGCATATCAAATAGAAACAGTTTCTGAAAATGCTTGGAAAGGTTTAAAATGTAAAGATGGTAGCATATTTGACAAATGCTCTCAACATGATTTGCATAGAGATGAAGATTTAGAATATATCTGCCAAATAAGTAATGGATATAGAATGAGCCATGACTGGGCAAAATTACAAAAAGCACCTTTTGCCCCATTCGACCCCAAAGAAGTAGCACCTTATCTTCGATTCATGGAAGAATTAAAAAGAAGAGGTAAGCACATTATGTTAGTGTTGCATCATTTTGTCAATCCTTTGTGGTTTGACAATGAAGGCGGTTGGGAAAAGGAAGGCAACAGGAAAATGTGGTTGGATTTTGTACAAAAAACCGTAGATACTTTTGGTCATTTAGTGGATACATGGAATACATTTAACGAACCGAATGTATATATCTCCAATGGATGGCTAACAGGAGAATTTCCTCCATTTAAAAAAGGAAGATTATTGACAGCCAGAAAAGTGTTGAAAGAATTTCAACGGGCGCATGAAGAAGCGTATGACATTATTAAACAAAAATCCAAAGCTCCGATAGGAATTTCTTTTAATACGGTAAAGTTTAAAGGAGAAGTATTTCCAGGACAGATTATTGCTAAAATTTTTGATTGGTGGTTTATGGATTATTGCCACAAACATTTCCTAAAACAAGATTTTCAAGGATTAAGTTATTATGCAAAAATGTCTTTTCGCCCATTGCCATTGGACAACATGAATAACGCCGAAGAATTAAAAAAATTAGGCAGACGCACGGATTTAATGTGGGAATATGACCCAAGTGGATTTTATGATATTTTTCACCGCTATTGGAAAAGAACTAAAAAACCAATTATAATTACAGAAAGTGGCATTTGCACGCACGACCCAAAAGTTCGCATAGAAAGTATTAAAGAATATTTAGGATGGATACACAAAGCACAACAAGACGGTATTCCTATTTTAGGATATTTTCATTGGAGTTCTATAGATAATCATGAGTGGAATATTGGACTTTATTATCGTTTTGGATTAGTTTCTGTTGATTTTAATACCGGAAAACGAACAATGACCGAAGCAGGACTTTTCTTAGGAGAAGTAGCAAAGAACAATAGTGTAGAAGTATAATTTGTCAAAACAACCTACTTGCCACCCAATTTATTCAATACATCTAAAACATTAATCAGTTTTACGAGACCCTTTCCGGGAGCATTCATATTATTGGGAACAAAAAGTTTTGATGTAATTGGTTTAGTATAAGGAACAATGGTTCCATCAAAACACGTTGTCGTTTCTTTATCTAATTGACGGTTTATTTTATTGTCACAATTTTTAAAAGTCAAACAGTTAGCCGCATCTTTAATAGACATTTGCCCCAAACTATATTGATAAAAAATAGTATTCTGAATACATTTAGGTTGTACATAAGCAACGGATGACTCAGGCAAAGTCCTGTTGGCTGCTTTGTTAAAATAGGCTGCTATTATTTTATCGCCCTCGTGTAATTGGGTAGCTTCATATTGATACATCAATAAATTAAGTACATTCGACTTTACATAATTATCTAATATGGAATGAGTCATAGGTTCATCAAAATTTCGAATATCTTTCAAGCTTGACCAACTATCAGCATAAGCTGGTGTTGAAAACACATGAGTTCCATAAACATTTACAACAATAGAACTTTTAATTCTATAGGAGTCAAATATGTTTTTTAATGCTAAGGCTCCCCAATTCTCAGGACCTAAGAGGGTAGTTTTATTTGGATTCACTACCCAATCTATAGCTCCTGCCAGCATTATGACGGGTGTTTTAGATTGCTGGTTAATGATTTCACCCAAGCCTTCTTTTGGCCCTGGAAGTCCACCACCTTGCACGCCTGTTGCTACAATTCCATTCTGATTTATAGGATAATCATATCCTAAGGCTTGCTTGGCGCAATTAAATAATGGATGTGTTAGATTGTTAGCATTTGCATACGTAAAAAACAAAGAAGCATTACCACCTAAACTTCCGCCAACTATGAAAAAACGAGTAGTATCTACCGCATAGGTTTGATGGTGCTCTACCACAAATTTTCTGGCAGCATTAGATAATAAAAAATTGACAAACATAGTGGAGAAAAATTTATCCTTTGCGCTACTTTTTCCAATTCCATTACATAGATTGATTACCTTTCCTGTAAAATAACTGTTTGTATTTCCTTGCCCATCAAAACGGGTAGCCACATTTCCCATGTTTTCATAAAATGCTACAACATAGCCTCGCAAGGCAAAATCTATGGCAGATAAGTTTGATTGTGACCAATTGTAATTTTCACCATTCCCATTCGTCAATAAAATGCAGTGCTTCCGAGTGTTTTCTGAAACAGGCTGAAGAATGAGCATGCGAACATTATCTTTGGTATAAAATACTTTTGTTGCTTTGATTTTATCGCTCAAGTAATATTCTTTGTTCATTTCTCCCGAATTAAATACGGTAGTTAATCGGTGTGACATATCTAACAAACTTAGATTGTAAGCATTCAGAAAATTGCCATCTGCCATGGAAACAGGCACAGAAAATGCCTCTGTGTTAACATCTAAATAGTTAAAATTATCAGACTGTGCGAATGATATTCTGCTAAACAGTAGTAGCGTTATTGCAAGAAATATGTTTAAAAGAGAGGTCATAAATAATACTATAATTTAAAATCAATTTTTATACCACAAATAAACTAAAATAATAGTTCTTTTCTATTAGAAACAACCATCTGTTGATATGGAAAATTTATTTATTTTATTTTTAACAGATCACGATAGTTATATCAAACTTACTGCCACATTTTTCTTAAGATATTAAAAGCGTAACTTTGCAACATGCAAGGCAAATTATACCTAATACCCATCGTTTTGGCAGAAAACACGGCACATACTATTCCCGCTTATGTCAAAGATATTATTATAAATACAGATATTTATATAGTAGAAAACTTAAAAACTGCCCGTCGTTTTATCAAATCTATTTATAAAGAAAAAAATATTGATGAGTGTACTTTTGTAGAATTGGATAAACACAACAACTATAAATTTGATGATTCAATATTGTCAGAAATTTTTAATGGAAAAAACATAGGCTTGATGAGCGAAGCTGGTACTCCGTGTATTGCAGATCCAGGAAATAAAGTAGTAGAAGCCGCACATGAAATGGAGATTATCGTAATGCCTTTAGTGGGGCCAAATTCAATTATGATGGCATTGATGTCAAGTGGCTTCAATGGTCAGCAATTCTCTTTTAATGGATATTTACCGATAGAAAATAATGAAAGAAAGAGCAGGCTTCAGCAAATGGAAACCTTAGCAAAGAAAGGTGTCACGCAAATTTTTATGGATACACCCTATCGAAATCAAAAACTATTAGATGAATTAATAAGCGTTTGTAAATTCGATACGATGCTGTGTATTGCTTGCAATATTACGGCAAAAGACGAATTCATTAAAACTTTACCTTTGGCAGAATGGAAAAATCGCAAGACAGATATCAATAAAAAACCTGCTATCTTTGTACTTGGTAAATAATCACCTAAATATTGATAGGGATGGATGGGAGAAATATATTTTTTGAAGCACTCTGCACAATATCTTGGGGTTTTTCTTAGTTTAAAAAATATTGAATATGATTCTTATTGACGATATATTAATTAGTGATGACATAATAGAAAAACAATTCGTTTGCAATATCAAAAAATGTAAAGGCATCTGTTGTGTGGAGGGCGATAGCGGCGCACCTGTAGAAAAGGAAGAAACCAAAATTCTAAAAAAAATATATCCAAAAATAAAAAATTATTTACTCCCAGAGGGCATACAAGCTATTGAAGAACAAGGAACTTATGTAAAAGAAACAGAAGACGAGTATGCACCCTATGCCACCCCACTCATTAATGGCGGGGCTTGCGCTTATGTAAATTATGAAACAGACGGCACTATTACTTGCGCTATAGAAAAAGCATGGAAAGATAAAATTATAGATTTTCAAAAGCCAATTAGTTGTCATTTATATCCTATTCGGATAAAACCGATGGAAGGAGTAACTGCTGTAAATTATGATGAATGGGATATTTGTACAGATGCTTGCGCATTAGGTGAAAAATTAAAAATGCCTTTGTATGTTTTTGTAAAAGAGGCATTAGTTCGCAAGTTTGGAAACGAATTTTATGAAACTTTAGAATATGCTGCCAAGCAACAAGATAAATAACAATTTATTCTAAAGTTCCCAACGCAATTTTTACCATTTCATTGAAAGAATTTTGTCGCTCTTTTGCAGAAGTAGTCTCCTTTGTTATCAAGCTATCACTGATGGTGAAAAGCGCCAACGCTTTAGCCCTATATTTGGCTGCAATAGTATATAAAGCGGCCGTTTCCATCTCTACACCAAGCACGCCGTAAGAAGCCCATTTTTTGTAACTATCCGGATTGTCATCATAAAACTCATCAGATGAAAGAATATTTCCTGCTTTTACTGAAATACCTAAAGATTGTGCTGCATGATAAGCTTTTAACATCAATTCAAAATTGACAGTAGGCGCAAAATCTGCTCCTTGAAATTTATTCCAATTAACAGCAGAATTGGTGCTTGCCGCCAGTGCAATAACAATGTCTTTAATTTTTACATCTTCTTGAAAAGAACCTGCGGTGCCAATTCGTATCAGATTTTTTACCTCATATTCTCGTATGAGCTCATTTACATATATAGAAATAGACGGAATACCCATGCCCGTTCCCTGTACCGATACCCGCTTGCCATTATAATATCCAGTATATCCCAGCATACCCCTCACTTCGTTATAGCATACTATATCTTGTAAAAATGTTTCTGCTACATGTTTCGCCCGTAGCGGATCTCCTGGCAATAAAATAGTTTCTGCTATTTCTCCTTTCTTTGCTGCAATATGAATACTCATTTTATAAATTATATGCTAAAATAATTCTCTTTTTTGCATCTTGCAACTACTTTTATAAAATACATAGAAGGTAGTGCTGTTGCAAATAGAATTTTATACAACCTTTTATCTTTCATTTTTTCAACGACACAATAGGTTAAGGTATGTAGTTTCAAAGAGAGAAAAAATATCATTTCTCAAAAAAATCAGGCTTAATAAAAAAGTAATCAATTTTACCAATATATCCTTTGCAAATTTACCTAACTTGTACATTCAATTTTTTAGAATGGCAACTACACTCTTTGATAAAATTTGGGATGCACACGTGGTGCATGCTATTGAGAACGGCCCTCAGGTTTTATATATCGACAAACATCTGATTCATGAGGTAACCACTCCTCAGGCATTTGCAGGTTTAGACAATAAAGGAATTAAAGTATTTAGACCGGCACAAACCGTGGCAACAGCCGACCATAATGTTCCTACAAAAGACCAATTATTGCCCATCAAAGAAGCATTATCCAGGAAACAAGTTGATACATTAATCCAAAACTGTAAAAACCATGACATTGAATTATATGGACTTGGACATCCCTTTCAAGGCATTGTTCACGTTATCGGGCCACAATTAGGTATTACACAGCCGGGCATTACTATTGTTTGCGGTGACTCGCATACTTCTACACATGGTGCTTTTGGAGCTATTGCTTTTGGTATTGGTACTTCTGAAGTAGAACAAGTGCTTGCTACGCAGTGTATCCTACAAACAAAACCTAAAAAAATGCGTATCAACGTAGAAGGTGAATTAGGAAAAGGAGTGACCGCTAAAGATATTATTCTGTATATTATTTCTAAAATTTCTACCAGTGGCGGTACTGGTTATTTTGTAGAGTATGCAGGATCTGCTATCAGAAGTTTAAGCATGGAAGCACGGATGACCATCTGTAATATGAGTATTGAAATGGGAGCACGCGGAGGTATCATTGCGCCAGATGAAACTACATTTGAATATATGAAGGGCAGAAAATTTGTTCCTCAAAATTTTGATGCAGCTGTAGAAAAATGGAAATTATTAAAAACAGATAAAGATGCGGTATTCGATACAGAATACACTTTTGAGGCTTCTGATATAGAACCCATGATAACGTATGGAACTAATCCAGCAATGGGAATAAAAATATCTGATACCATTCCGACCAATGAGGATGCAGGGTTAGTAAAAGCCTTACAATACATGGGTTTTGAAAAAGGAGCATCTATGGTTGGCAAGCCTGTAGATTATGTGTTCTTAGGAAGCTGTACGAACTCTCGTATGGAAGATCTGCGTGCTTTTTGCTCCTTCGTAAAGGGAAAGAAAAAAGCAGACAATGTTATAGTTTGGATAGTGCCGGGCAGCAAGCAAGTAGAAGAACAAGCAATAGCAGAAGGCTTAGATAAAATATTAGTAGAAGCAGGAATGGAATTGAGAGAATCGGGTTGTTCGGCTTGTTTGGGAATGAATGAAGATAAAATTCCCGAAGGAAAATATTGTATTTCTACTTCTAATAGAAATTTTGAAGGCCGCCAAGGACAAGGAGCAAGAACAATGTTGGCGAGCCCAATAATGGCTGCTGCTGCTGCCATTACAGGAAAAATAACCGATGTAAGAGAATTAATGTAAACGTCATTGCGAATGCATTGTAAAATATTGAATTTATAAAAATAGTTATTGCATGAAGCAATCTGTTCGTTTTTTTTGTTAAGCAGATTGTTTCGTGCCTCGCAATGACGATAAACTAAAATTAAAGAAAATGGAAAAATTTACAACAATAAAAACAACAGCAGTTCCATTAAATATGGAAGATGTGGATACCGATCAAATCATACCGGCACGCTTTTTAAAAGCAACTACTCGCGAAGGGTTTGGCGATAATTTATTCCGCGACTGGCGTTTTAATAATGACAATACCCCCAAAACAGATTTTGTTTTAAATAATCCAACATATTCTGGAAAAATATTAGTAGTAGGAAAAAATTTTGGTTGTGGTTCTTCCCGCGAACATGCAGCATGGGCAATTTATGATTATGGATTCAAGGTAGTTGTATCCAGTTTTTTTGCAGATATTTTTAAAAATAATGCTTTAAATAATGGATTATTGCCAGTAGTAGTTTCGCAGGAATTTTCCCAAAAAATATTTATGGCCATTGAGCAAAATCCGGCAGTGGAAATAAAAGTAGATTTGGAAAATCAAACTATAGAAATTCTTTCGACCCAAGAAAAAGAAAATTTTGAAATCAATCCATACAAAAAAACATGCTTAATAAATGGATACGATGATATAGATTATCTACTTAGCTTAAAAGATAAAATTGAAACTTTCGAACAAACCAAATAGGTTTTCCCATTATGATGATTATATAGGCTCTATTGCCTTGTGTATTTTAAAAGCATAATATCGTTGTAATACATAAGACGTAGCCACTACAATTACAGAGGTGGCTATCTTTGCAGGCAATGGATAAAAATGAAATTCTTCTATAAATAATTTTAAGAATACTACATTCAAAAAAATACATAATACCACAATGCTAAAGTAATTAATAGCCTGTCGTTTTGCCTGCACGGTTGAATTGGTCCATACTACATAGCGACTAAAATAGAAACCAGTTGGAGTGCTAAAGCTAAATGAAAACAAGAAAGAAGCAATGTGTGGGCTGAAAGTAAAAATAGGTGTTTTGAAATTTTGTGCATGAAAAATATAATGAAACGCCACATAAAAAAGAGCCATGTCGAATACTAAATTCATTCCTCCGCAGGCCATGTATAAATAACTCTGACGTGGAATAAATTTGAAAAACCATTCTCGAATGGTTAATAATATTGCTCTAATTATTTCAGCTGTTTTATACATTTATGCAAAGATACGTAAGATGAGAATATTTTTTACTCTAAATCAGTAAGAGTAACTTTTGAAACAATACTCCTAAATGGCTGGTTACTGCAAACAGCACTACTGTATTTTTCTACTATTGGCAATAGGTTAAAATAATATTCCTGTTCACCGCAAGCGACAATTTTATTATTATTGTTTTCTGTTTTTTCGGTATTTTTTATAATGGTTTTGCTTAAAATTTCCATTCCTCTTCCGTCGCATTTTATAGCACTTTCTTTTATAACCCAAAAATTAAAAAAGGCGGTTGTTTTGTCTGAAGCATTTTCTATTGCAATACATTCATTCTTGTTAAAATATTTTTTAGCAATATCTTGTTTTAATGTTCGATGCATTTCAATGTCAATGCCTACTCGTGCTTGTTGGGTAATGGCACAAACGATATATTCTCCGGAATGAGAAATGTTAAAATCTATAGAATCGTTTATAAAAGGTCTGTCTTTTTCAGATACTTTTAGTTCAGATAAAGTATGTTTTAAATGGAGCTGTATGAAACCATATTGTAATAATATTTTTCCCAACAAAGAAGATTGAGCACTCTGCCAGTGTTTGTAATTTTTTATTTCCTGTTGAAATGAATAAGGAATTTGAATAAGAAATTTTTCAAACAAATTATCAGATATTTTATCCGATGCATGAATATAAAATATGTGAATGATGTTTTCCATGAAAAACTTACAATATTTTATTTTTTATATAGTCAATGACTTCTTTATTTTCGAGCAAGAAAAAATGACCTCCAGAGAATGATTTTATGTCAATATCACTTGTGAAAAATTTTCTCCAACCTTGCATTTTTTCTGCAGTTACATTTTGCGAATCTTGCTCTCCTAATAATATTGAAGCTGGGATATTAATAGATTCTATTGCATTAAAGGATTCATTAAAATCTTGCAATAATTCAAAATCGGAGCGCAAAACTGGTTCATAAAATTCTTTCAATTCTTTGTGTGCCAATAATTGCTCAGGC
The DNA here is from genome assembly GCA_039797705.1 of Bacteroidota bacterium. Classification (GTDB taxonomy): domain Bacteria; phylum Bacteroidota; class Bacteroidia; order Chitinophagales; family JADIYW01; genus JADJSS01. The sequence continues at coordinate 14,518 of JBDKHK010000072.1, read as the reverse complement.
ACACCATTGTATTGCTGCACTACTTTCCAAAAATCATCGGAAGAAATTCCTTTAATATTTGGTTCATTTTTATAGGCATCTGGGCTTAATCGGGAGGCAAGAAAAATATGCTTAGGAAGTGTTTTGTTATTCTTTATTAATAAATGAGTTAATAAAAATCCGATAATAGCACCCATGCTATTCCCTACAATGAAATACTCTTCGGACAATTGTGGTTCTAATTGATTGTAAATATCTTGAACGGCATCACCCAACGTAGTGGCAAATATTTCTGAAAATCGGTCGCCTCTTCCAGGTAATTCCAAAGCGATACTTTCCATTTCAGGCGATAAATTTTGCTGCATATTTCGATACACATATTTATCACCTCCGGCATGATGTAGTAAAATTGCTTTCATGAATGGCAAAGGTAAGAAAGGTTTTGGTGGTACTGTAATGGAATAGCTGAATTGTTAATTCTTTACAGAAGGCAATTTTTTATCCAATTTTTTAAACCATCGCAACAAAGCACCATCTTCTGGTTTTATTTCATGCCATTCGCCAGCATGTTCGTATTCCATTTCTTGGTTGAACATGATGTCTGCCATGGTGATGGCTTGTGTAGTGTCAATAGCACCTCCGCCGTAATAAGTATCTATCAAATATTGATGTAAATCTTTAGGCGTATTGTATTGATGTATCACCTCCATTTTAAGTTCTGAACCTATGTGTTTTTCCATCAAACTTAAAAATTCACCACTCATCATGCTATCAAATCCTTGCTCGCGATAAGTCTTGTTGATGTCCACTTTTTGTCCGGCTTCTAATCCCAATACTTTAGCGGCTTCTATTTGCATATAGGCAAGTAATGTTTCGCGCGTTGCAATCGGTTTATTTGCTATTAATGATTCGTTATGCGCTGTAGATATTTTTTTTATTTCTTTTGGTTTATCATTATTCCCTAATGAATGTTGTTTAATTCCAAAAGATTGTCTTACAGGATTTTCCCAATACACTTTTCTATTCCATCCATAAGTAGGCAATGCCACTCGATTTATTTTCTTTTGCAAATAAAAAATATCCCAATTTATTTTAATGCCTGCAGCACAAAGTTGTTGTAAGGTTTGATGAAAATGTTGCACATCATTATCATCTCTTTTTGCGGAAGACAACCACAATGCATTTGTATTGGTATTGGTTTGTTTTGCTAAGTTTATCAAAACGGGATTGGGACCAACTTCAACATAAATATCTATTTGCATATCTTGCTGTAAGTATTCAATTCCTTTTGAAAATTGGATAGCTTGACGTATATGTTGGGCAAAATAAGCAGCATTTAATTCTTCTTTCTGGAGTTCTTTTCCCGAAAGATTAGAAATGACAGGAATGGTTGGTTGTTTGAAAGAAATTTGTTGTGCAAAGGCAGTAAATTTTTCTAACATTGGCTCCATCAAACGAGAATGAAAGGCATGCGAAACATTTAAGGCGACTGCTTTTATGTGTTGTGTTCTTAGTTTTTCTATAAATGGAGCAATGTCTTCTTTTTTGCCCGCTATTGTGCAGTTTTTAATAGAGTTTACTGCCGCAAGATCAATAGGAGAATTTTGTAAGAATGGCATTAAGTCTTCTTCAGAACAAAATACAGACGCCATTCCGCCTTCGTTTTGCGGCAAGGAATTCATTAAAGCAGCACGTGCAATTACTAATTTTAAAGCATCTTGCAAAGCAATAGCTCCAGCAATCGTTAATGCTGTAATTTCTCCGATGCTGTGTCCAATTAATGCAGCAGGACGAATACCCATGCTCCTCCATAATTGACTCATGGCATATTCCACCACAAACAAAGCAGGCTGAGTGAATTTAGTTTGATGTACTAAATTTTTATCAGGAATTGCTTCACTCCATAAAACATCTTTGATAGAATAAGGCAAATGTTTTTTCAATGTTTCGTCACAAGCATCTACTGCATTTTTAAATACATCAAATGTGTTGTAATATTCTTTACACATTCCAAAATATTGTGCTCCTTGTCCTGTAAATAAAAAAGCAACCTCTTTATTTCTTTCTAATTCTGGAGATGAAAGAACATATTTATCGGATGAAATATTATCTATAAAATCATTTAATCCCTCCAAAATATCTTGGTGTGTATTCGCCAAAATAGAAATAGAATAATGAAACTGATTTCTGCCTTTTTGTAAAGTATAGCAGATTTCTGTGAGAGAATTTTCTAACCAATCTTTTTCATTCAAATATTTTTGTGCCGTATTTTTTAAAGCAATAGTATTTTTTGCGCTTAAAATAAAATGATAGGGTGCTTGAATTTCATTTGATGCTGGCTTGCGAGGCGGTGCTTCAAAAATCATGTGCACGTTGGTGCCGCTATATCCCGAAAGATTGATAGCAGCTCGCAAAGGTTTTTCTCCATTCCAATCAAAAGCCTCTGTAGATACTTTAGCATTTATCTTATTCCACTCCACGTCTTCATTTAATGTTTGAATATTTATCTGCGCAGGAATTTTTTGATGCTGTAATATTTCAATTACTTTAAACAACATAGGCATGCCGGTTCCTGCTTCCAAGTGCCCGATATTAGCTTTTACAGAACCGACATAAATAGGTTGTTTTCTTCCGCTATATCCTTCGTGTATTGCCTGAATTTCTAACGCATCTGTAAAACGATTGCCAATTCCGTGAGCTTCCACATATCCAATATCGTTGGAGGTTAAGCCCGCATCTTTCAAGGCTTCTTTTATAGTTTCAACTTGTATTTCAGGGTTTGGTGCGGTAAATCCATTACTTCTTCCGTTGTGTTTTACAGCAGAACCTTTTATAATAGCAGCAATGTTGTCATTGTCTTTTTCTGCATTTGATAATCGCTTTAATACCACGACGCCGCAACCTTCTCCACGAACATAACCCGATGCATCGTTGGCGAAAGCATTGCAAGTATTTCCGGGCGTTAATGAACCCAATTTTGATAAGCCAACAAAGGGTTCTGGTGTTAATAATAAATTAGCAGAGGCAACAATTGCAGTATCAATTGTATGTTTGTTTAAATCTTCTTTGGCTAAGTGTACCGCCAATATAGATGAAGCGCAAGCAGCATCTAAGGCAAAACTTGTTCCTTTAAAATCATATAAATAAGATACACGACCACAAGCTGTGCCAAAAGGAATTCCTGTAGTATCATATACATCTACTGTTTCGAGGTTGCCACTTCTAAAGCGTGCTTGTATATAATCTGAATTTCCTAAGGCAATATAAATTCCCGTATTCGTTCCTTTCAAACTATCGGAAGGAATACCGGCATTTTCAAGTGCTTCATATACTACTTCCAAAATCATGCGTTGCAATGGATCTACCGATTTTGCTTCACGTGGAGGCATACCAAAAAAATCGGCATCAAAAGCACGCACATCATTATTTAAAAATGCGCCATATCGTGCTACTGTTTTCCCTGGAATAGAAGTGTCGAGGCTATATATTTCATCTACATTAAAACGGTCTTCGGGAATTTTAGTAAAAGTGTCTTTTTGTGCAATTAATAAATCCCATAATTTTTTTGTAGAAGTAATATTATTTGCCAAACGAACCCCCGTGCCGATGATAGCAATAGGTTCATTGGTAACAGCGGTGTTTTCTTTAGCTTGCGCTAATTCAACTTCTAATTTTTTTATTTTTATAAGAGATTTTTGAAGAATCTCTTGCATTTGTTGTAATTGCTCGCTCATGTCTTTTTAATAGATTTACGCAATGCGTAACGTTTAATCAATTTTACTATTCAATTCTTTCATTAAATCATCTAAGGAAAGATTTTTTACAGAAGTTTCGATGTCTTCTTTTTTCGTAGTTTCTATTTCCATTTCTTTTTCTTCTGTTATAGTAGAAAACTGTTGTTCAATATTTAATTCTTTTACAATAAAATCTGATAATTTTTGAATGGTAGGATATTGCCAAACGGCAGCCACGCTTAATGTTGTTTTAAAATCATCTTGCAATTTATTTTTTAATTGTAATGCATGCAGAGAATCTACTCCTAAGCTTTTGAAGGTTTCATCTTCTTTTATTTTTGCGATACTTAATTTAGTTGCAGTGGAAATGTGTAATTTAATTCTATCTCGAATGTGTTTTTTATATTCATCCACAGAAGCAAATTTAGTTTCACTTTTTTCTTCCTTATTTTCAATAATAGTTTTTTGTTGAATGACTTTACTGTAGAAATAATTATTCAATATTGCATGATTGAATTGTGCCCACTTATTAAAGTCAATTTCCATTGCCATTATTTGTGTGGCATCGCTCAAAAAAACAGCATCGAAATAATGAAATAAGTCATTCGGTTGAATTGCGGTAACGCCTTGTTCTGCCAACCGGTCTGCACGGTTTTCTTGCCTTGCCGCTAAGCCTATCTCTGCAATGGTTCCAAAGTTTACAGATATTGCGGTCAAATTATTAGCTCTTCTAAAATGCGCTAATGCATCCATAAATGTATTGGCTGCATTGTAATTAGATTGTCCTGCGGAGCCCACAATTCCTGCAGCAGAAGAATACAATACGAAGAAGTCTAAAGGTAAAGATTGGACAGCGGTATGAACATTCCATGCGCCCACTGCTTTTGTACGAATTACATTTTCAAATTGTTCTTTGGTAAGGTTTTCAAAAGCACCATCATCCAAAATGCCGGCAGCATAAAACACACCAGCTATATTTTGTATTGCCGAAAAAGTATTTTCTACTGTTTCAATATTGGAAATATCTGCACGAATATCTGTAATTTGGATGCCATCTAATTTATACTGTTCCAATAATTTTGCCGCTTCTCCTTTTGCGCCACTTCTGCTGATAACCGCAATTTTTTTTGCCTTATTTTCTACCAGCCATTTTACAGTAGTTAAACCCAACCCACTTGTACCACCTACCACAATATATGTTTTATCGGCATGTATTTTCTTTGGTTTGTTTAAAATGGATTGCTGTTGAATGACAGAGGCATAAATATTATTTTCTCTAATAGCAATTTCTTTATAAGTATTTTCTGCAAAAACTAAATGGCTGATTTGATTTAATTCTTGTGCTTGAATTTCATTGGAAATGTCAATTTGCAAGAAATTAATTTCTTCATGTTCGTTTTCTAATGTTCTCAATATTCCTGTTAGCATGGAGGCATTGAGATTGGTGTTTTTATCTTGTTGTAAAACAAAACTTCCATTGGTAATTACACAAATTTTTGGATGCTGTTGCGCCACATTCAAATGTTGTATCAATCGTTGTAAAGAAAGAATACCATGTTCAATATCCAAGCTAAAATCTTGATTCGTATTTAAGCTGCTTAGGTGAATAATTAAATCTGTTTTATCCGAAGGAATATTTTCTGTTTCATCAATTATCCGAACAGAACAACCTTTCTCTTTCAGTGCTTGAGTAATGTTTTCAAAATAACCATAAATATCTTTTATGATTAAAATATTTTTAGTTGAAACACTAATTTTTGGCTGAATAGTTTGCCATTCAAATCCATATAGATTTGCATGAATATCTTTTTTTACTCCTTTAATTAAAGGCATAAAATCGGGTTCTTGATCAAACCAATAACGCTCTTTCTGCCAAGCATAATTTGGCAATTGTACAAACGTTCCAATATTTGGATAAATAGATTTCCAATCAAAATTATATCCGCTTGCATACAATTCTCCAATATTATGGTGAAACTCTATCAACTCATTTTTATCACGTGTATAAGAAACAATAGCCACACTGTTGGAGTTTGCTGCTTGTATATTTTCATTTAGCGCATGTTGCAATAATGGGTGCGGGCTCATCTCAATAAATGCTACTTGCGCCTCTGTTAAAACGGCTTGTACTGCATTGCCAAAACGAACGGTATTGCGTAAATTTTTTGTCCAGTAGTGTGTATTCAATTGAGCTCCTTCTACGATAGTGTCTAACGCAGTAGAATAAAATTGTATCGTAGAGTTTTGCGGTTGAATATCAGATAATTGATGAGCTAACTCGTCCACAATGCTATCCATTTGTGGTGAATGAGAAGCAACATCTACTTTAATTTTTTTATTGAATCTTTCTTTAGATTCTAATTTAGAAAATATTTCATTTAATGCGTCCGGTTCGCCAGAAAGCACTAAAGAGTTTTTACTATTTAATACAGCAATGGCTAATTTATCTTCATAGCCTTTTAATAATTCAATTGCTTCTTCTTCTCTTAAATCGGTAGCACCCATTGCACCTTTACCGCTCAAATTTTTCATCAATTTACTTCTTGTAATGATGATACGAGCAGCATCATCCAACGTAATATTTCCTGCAACATACGCAGCGGCAACTTCTCCCATACTATGTCCGATAACGGCATCAGGGAAAATGCCTTTGCTCATCCAAAGGCTTGCCAGTGCAATTTCTACCGCCACTAAAACGGGTTGTACAATATCAATTTCGCTTAATCTACTTTCTAATTCAGGTTTATTAATTTCCTCGATTAAATTCCAATTAGTGTATTTGCTAAATACATTCGAACATTCTTCTATTGCACTTTTATACACTGGTTCGTTCTCCATTAAGGCTTTGCCCATAGAAAACCATTGTGCACCTTGTCCGGGAAATACAAATACTGTTTTTATTTTTTCTTTCAGGTCAAATTTTTTCTTGCTTTCATAAATATTAGATTGCGCAAAATCTGTTAGTTGCTCTATCATTGCTTCTTTAGAAGTTGCAACAAATACTTGTCGAAGGTCGAAATGCGCACGACGCAAAGCAGCCATTGCACATATATCTTCTAAGGGGATTGTGTTTTCTTGAATAAAAATGGAGTATGATTTTGCCAAATCCAATAATGCCTGTTCACTTTTTGCAGACAAGGGCAAAATGAAAACATCTTTTCTAAGGGATAATTTATGGGATGGAAGTGGATTTTCAGGAGCATCTCCTATAATAACATGCGCATTAGAACCGGTAGCACCAAATCCACTTATGCCGGCATACCGTGGTTGGTCGCTTTTGCGTTTCCAAGGTATATTGTCTTTTGCTACTATCAATGGAATATTCTCCCAATCAATCAGTGTATTTGGAGTATGAAAATGAATAGATTTTGGTATAATATTATGTTGCAATCCTACGATTACCTTAAACATACTTGCCATACCGGCATTACATTCCATGTGTCCAATATTGGACTTGATAGCTCCAATAATTAATGGATTTTCTTTATTTCTATATTTTTCATAAGCAAACATTAGCCCGCGTACTTCGGCAGGATCACCTACTTTTGTGCCAGTTCCGTGCGCTTCAATATAATCAATATCATTGTGATTTAATTGTGCATTTTTTAAAGCAGCGGTGTGCAACATACCTTGTGCCACGGTACTTGGTGCCGTAAGGCGTTTACTTTTTCCGTCTTGATTAACGGCAGAACCTTTGATAATGGCTAAAATGTTATCACCCTCTTTTTGTGCGTCAGACAAGCGTTTTATTATCATAGCACAAACACCTTCGGAACGAATATATCCGTTGGCAGCATCGTCGAACGATTTGCAACGAGCTTCGGGAGATAAAGCACCTAATCTGCAAAAATTTAAAGATTGGTCGGGTTCTGAAATGATACTTGCTGCACCTACTACTGCGATTGTGCAGTCTTTGTTGCGCAAAGCTTGCATGGCAACATGTGTGCAGGTTAAAGCAGAAGAGCAAGCAGTATCAATGGTCATGCACGGGCCACGCAATCCCATGGTGTAGGAAATTCTACCAGATGCTCCTGTGGGCCCTGTGCCTGTATAGCAATAGCCTGAAATGAGTTTATAGTCTTTAGAACGAATTTGTCGTGCTTCGTAGTCAACATTATCTATTCCAATAAAAACACCCGTATCAGAGCCAATGAGACTATTGACATCTATGCCTGCATTTTCAAATGCTTCGTGTGTAACTTCTAATAATAGGCGTTGTTGAGGATCGGTGCTTTCTAACTCTATGGGAGAGATATTAAAAAATGAACCGTCTAAGTATTCAATATCTTCTATAAAACCGCCTTCTTTTATATATAGTTTACCGGGAGCATTTGGATTTGGATCGTATAGAGCGTCTTTATCCCATCGGTTAGCGGGGATTTCTTCAATACAATCTATTCCATTTATTAATCTATTCCATAAATCGGTAGCGTTTTTTATCTTGCCGGGTAGGCGCATTGATATGCCTATAATAGCAATAGGCTCATTGTATTGAGATTGGATTTTCTCCACTTTATCCTTTAACTCAATTAATTGCTGTTGAGTTTCTTGTAATTGTAATTTATAAGATTCCAGCTCTTGCATTTCCATATTATTTACCAAACAAAATAAGTATGATAAAGTTACGCAAACTTGCTGTAAAAATAAAGTAGATTATTAGGTATGTGTTATTTCACCTTGTGCTTTAAGTGTTTTTATGCGGTCTTCTTCACGTCCGTCTATTAATGCTTTTTGGATTAAAAGTGGGATGATTATTACTACAATACTGATGGCAAAACCGATGGCAGCAAATAGTAATTTGCCTTTAAATTTTGGTGCCGTGGAAAACATTGGATCGTCTATCACACGAACTATATTATTTTGAGGAGTTAAGCCTGCTTTTGCATTTTCTTTAGAGGATGTTGCGTCGTTGAATAATGCGCTAAGAACGGTTAATTCTTGTGCGATTTTTTGTTGATCTATGACTTCTATTTTCTTTTTATTGAAAATATTTTCATCTTGAATTTGTGCTAATAATCGTTGTCTATTTACAATTTCACCATTAATAGAGTCTAATCTTTTAGAAGCGTCTTTAAAAGATGTTTGAGCATTTTCTGTTTGTTTATTTTGATAAAACTTTACGGTGTTTTTCAGTAATGTAGAGCCTAAAATTCTGGATACATCATAATCAGGAGTTTCTATTTCTGCACGGATAACTCCGGAGGTTAAATCATATTCTGCCGTCATTAAACCATCAAACCAATCGTCGTACATAATTCCAAAAAACTCCATTTCTTGTTTGTTGATTTCATTGATTGAATGAGCTGTGAATTTAAAGTTTTTTAGAACGGGGTCTTTTTCAAAACCGTCATCATACTTTAATGCATGAAAATAGAAATTAGCAAGTTTGTCTTTCTTTCCATTAATTTCCACCTCTGTCAACATGGAGTTTAAGAAGATATTTCTTGAGGTAAAGATACCGGTTAATACATCGTTGGAAGATCCACCTGCAAACGAAACGCCCATCATTGACATGAGCCCACCCATGGCACTTGCTTTTGTATCTACGGCATTGAAGGATACATTTGCTATATATTTGGGAGCAGATAGTTTTGCAAAAAGAAAACCACCTGCGGTGAATACTGCAACGCCAATAATGGATATATACCATTTTTTTAAAATGAAAAGCAAATAACTCTTGAAAGACTCCAAGACATCTACTAATCGAATATCTTCCTCTGCGAATTGTTGCATGTGTGTTACTTTTTTAGAACAAAAATTAAAGTTATTGTGGAAGCAATGGATGTCAATGCTGCTATAACACTTGGTAATACGATATTCCAGTTCAGCCTAGACTCTGGTCCTTTTGGTGGTTTCGGTGTTTTTTGTTTCATATCTACCGTAATTAAAGCACCTTCATTATCTACTGTTGGATAGTTTTTTATTCCAATAAAAGAGTGTGTATATTCTACTTTTCTATTTGGATATATGACCATTGTTGATTTTCTTAAAGCTCCTTTTTTAAATCCTCCAGCATAGTGTTTAATGTACCAACGAGCTTTTTTTCCTGGAACAAATTTTCCATTGATAGTTTCGAGGCTATCTAATCCAGGATACCGAACAGCACCTTTAATACTTACTAATTGGTTGACTGTGGGGATGTCTATAACGTCTCCATTTTTTAAAATTAAGTTAGCTCTTGATGTGGAATCTGCAAATGCATCTTTTAATTGGAATATGGTTTTATCAAGTTTGCTGTCTGGTCTTGTTAGGCGAGCATTTCTGACAAAAGCATAAGGGGTTAATCCGCCAGCGCGTTCAATGACATCTAATACTTTTTCATCTTTTCTAAGAATAGGATAAATACCTGGATATTTTACCTCACCGGTAAGTGTAATGGTTGATTGGTCTTCAAATCCATATTCTTTTCTTACATATACTCTGTCCATTGGTGTTAATAAAAAGGCTTTAGATTTGTCATCCACTTCTAAGTCAGCACCGATGGAGATGGTTTTTACTATCACCCTTTGAGCAGTTGCATTATTATCTTCTGGTGCTCCTGATTTATTCATTAATACACGTGAAATTTCAATTTTAGAGTTAGCGGCTTCTTTTTTTAATCCGCCGGCATAAAATAATAAATCATTTAAAGAAAGTCCATCTGTATATTCCATGATGGTAGGCTTGAGAACGGAACCGTCTATACTTACTGAGAATTTTTCGATGAAATCATCTTTTGAGAATAATTGAATTTGGTCGTTTTGTTTTAGGAGTAAATTATCGGATGAATTCTCATCTTCTAAAATATTTTTCAGTACAAATTTTTGTATAACATAAGTACTATTATCTAATTTTCTTTTTATGTAAGCTCTTTCAAGGTATGTGTCTAAGCGAATTCCACCAGCTATTTTTATTACATCAGAAACTCTGTAGCCATCTTTTAATTCATATCGTCCGGGGTATCTTACTGGTCCGCTGATGGTAATTGCATTATTAATTTCTCCGGGAATACTGGATACTTTTATTTCATCTCCATCTTTTAGGTCAAAATTAGAATTGGCTATTTGCTCATAATCAACGTCAATGATTTGAGATTTGTCATTGTTTTTTCTTATTATTTGCAATGATTTTGTATAGGCATCTGGCGCGAATCCTCCTGCAAATTTAATGGCTTCGTTTAAATTTTCTCCTTTCAGTAATTCGTATTTAGCAGGACGTCGAACAGATCCTGATATTTTCACCAATTTACTTTGAGTTGATACATAAATAAAATCTCCTTTTTGTAAGAAAAAATTTTCTTGTGACATCGGATTGAATAAGAACTCATAAACGTCAAATCTTTTGACTACTTTTCCTTCTCTTCTTACTTGAATATCACGTACACTACCGATTTCCGAAATGCCATTGGCTGCATTTATTGCATTATATACCGAGTTGATGGCGGGAATTTGATAGGTACCTGGAGCCTTTACTTCTCCAACAATATTTATATCTATTGTACGGGAATAGTTTAAGGTAATTTCATATTTTGTATTACTGGGATTTATAAAAGTAGCCAATCGTTTGCCGATTTGTGCTTTTACGGCACCAAATGTTAATCCTTTTACATAGATACGACCAAATTCAGGTATTTGTATAAATCCATCGTCATTAACTTTAAATTTATTATTATAGTCGGCATAGCCCCAAACTGCAATACTAATTTCATCTCCTGCTCCTAAAATATATTCGTCCGATGCTTTAGAGTCCGATGATTTCAAAAATAAGGCCAACTGTCCTGTTCCAAAGAAATCGTGTCCAAATATTTCGTTTGGTTTTATGTCTGTATTTGGATTTTGTTGCTTATACATTCTGTCCATCGATGCTTGCATCGAATCTTGGCGTACTCTCATTTCAAGCACCGTTTGAAGGGCTTCTTGAACTGGACTTGATTGGTCTGTTTGATTTCTTTGTGCGGAGTCTGCTTTAGCCTTTATATATTTCTGTACAGTGGCGGGGTCTAATCCAAGTAATTGCAACTGAGACATACTACCAGAAGTTGGAGAGGTTGTCATCATGGATTGTAATTGCTTAGCGGCGTTTGCTGCTGCTGTTGTAACAGAGCTTCCAGTCATTGCACCTGTTAAATTTCCAAAGCTTTGTGTGTATGAAATTAATACCGAGCATAATAAATAGCACAGTGTAATAAATTTTTTCATCTAATAGTGAGTTATTGAAGCAACAAAGGTAATAAACTCTGTTATAATTCTTTAATAAAATGTGTATTAACGATTTAGGCTAAATCTTAAATTATGTTATACCTGTTTCTTGCCCTGTGATTAATTTTTTTGATGATATGCTTTTTAAAAATGTCGCATATTTCATATAGTTTTGCAATGAATTAGCTTTAATTATGTACCATAATGACTTTTCAGATACCATTGTAGCCATTTCTACCCCTCCAGGAGTGGGTGCTATCGGAGTTATCCGGCTATCAGGGGAGGAAGCGGTAAGGATTGTAAATTCTATCTTTAAAGGGAAAAACTTATTTCAACAACTTTCACACACCCTTCATTATGGTAAAATTATCTATAAAGGCCAACTGCTGGATGAAGTAGTTGTAGGCTTGTTTTTGGCTCCTTCTTCTTATACCAAGGAAAATGTAGTGGAGGTTTCTTGTCATGGTTCTTCTTATATTTTACAAAAAGTAATGGAAGCCTTTATTGGGCAAGGCGCCCGCTTGGCAAAACCTGGAGAATTTACCATGCGGGCATTTCTAAATGGAAAATTAGATTTAGCACAAGCAGAAGCTGTAGCGGATTTAATTGCAGCAAACAGCCGTGCAGCACAGCAAACCGCTTTGCATCAATTACGTGGAGGATTTTCAGGGAATTTAAAAACATTGCGCGAAGAATTAGTGCAATTTACAGCTTTGATAGAACTAGAGTTAGATTTTAGTGAAGAAGATGTAGAATTTGCGGATAGAACACAGTTAAATATTCTGATTGATAAAATATATAATCAAGTGAATCATTTGATTGAATCCTTCCAATTAGGCAATGTAATAAAAAATGGTGTGAGTGTTGCGATTATAGGCAAACCCAATGCAGGGAAAAGCACTTTGTTAAATGCATTTTTAAATGAAGAACGTGCTATTGTGAGCGAAATAGCAGGCACCACCCGAGATACCATTGAAGAGGCGTTAAATATTAATGGTGTTTTATTTAGACTAATAGATACTGCAGGCATCAGGGAGCATAGCACCGACAGAATTGAAAATTTAGGTATTACCCGTAGCAAAGAAAATGCAGCCCGTGCAGATATTATTTTGCATTTGATAGACTTGTTAGAGGATGATGAGTATAGCCATTTTGATTGGTTGGGGCAATACGCTCCCAAAACGCTTACAGTATATAATAAATTTAATGCTTATTGCGATAAAATGAAATCTGTCGGAGCAACAATAACGCCTATTTTTCTGAGTATTGATGCAAAAGATGGTTTAGGAATTAATGAGCTTAAAAATTTGATTTATGAAAAGGCTATTGGCGATAGTGTAAATACGGAGGATACCATTATTACCAACACTCGTCACCATGAAGCCTTGCAAAAAGTAAAAGAAAGTTTATTAGTAATAAAACATGGACTTGACAGTCAATTAAGTGGCGATTTATTAACAATAGATATTCGTCGAGCATTGTATTATTTAGGAGAAATCACTGGTCAGGTTGAGGTAGATAGAGATATTTTAGGTGCTATTTTTAGTAAATTTTGTATCGGAAAGTAATTTACTTTCTTTTGTTTGTTAAGTGCCTGTTTTTGTTGAGTTTCAGTACACTTTTCTTTCTCTTTTTTGTTGCCCAACTCTACTTTTTTACTTATATTTGTTGCCCAGTTGTTGCCCAATTGGCTATTTTGTTGCCCACATATCAGTTTGATGGAAGTCAGGCGAAATAATGCACCAAGTAGCACCACCCAGCAACATACTGCAACAAGTAGCAACAAATGAGTAGTACAATTAAACTTCCTAAATTCTGTAATCATTGTGGTAAGGCTTTCATAGCCCAAAAGACCACAACGAAGTATTGTGGCCATAAGTGCAACAGTGCAGCCTACAAGAAAACCAAACGAGAAGAAAAAGTAAACGCAGAATTTAAGAACCAACAAAGCAAAATTGTTTCCGCTTCTCCAGTAGTTGCTACTGAAACCCTATCCAATCCGATAGCAGGTAATCACACTAATTTAAGAGAGAAAGAATTTTTAAGCATACTGGAAGTTGCTACCCTTTTGGGTGCAAGTAGATGGACCATTCAACGGATGATAAAAAGTAATCGTTTGCCGGTGGCAAAGCTGGGCAGTCGTACCATCATCAAAAGGGCTTCAATTGATAATTTATTTAACTGATAAGAAAATGAAAGTAACATTAAGACAACGGCTCAAAGGCGATAAAATAAGCCTTTACTTAGAGTACTACTCCAATGGCAAACGCCAATACGAGTATTTGAATTTGTACCTAACACCCGACCCCGAAAAAGGGAAGCTCACCAATGCAGTAAAAGAAGAAAATAAAAAGATTCTGGCATTGGCTGAAACCATCCGCAGTAAAAGGCATTTGGAGATACAAAACAGCACTTATGATTTCCACGATAAGGAGAAGCTAAAAACGTACTTCATTATGTATATGGAGGCATTGGCTGAAAAGAGAAAAGACAGCAAAGGAAATTATGGCAACTGGGATAGTACCATAAAGCACTTGAAAAAGTATTGCCCAAGAGATATACAGTTTAACCAAATCAATAAGGCGTTTGTTGATGGCTTCAGGGATTACCTGTTGAAAGAAGCCAGTA
>JBDKHK010000071.1:0-2660 GCA_039797705.1 Bacteroidota bacterium | reverse complement strand
TTGTTACATGAAATGAATAATAGTGAAAATAATATTGTTAGAGTACAAAATCTCATTTAATTAAATGTCTATTTTGTCAAAATTTATTTATCCATTTATCCAACCAGGATTGCTTAGAATGAAGGTTGATGTCAAAAGAATAGATTTCACCGGCAGTATTTTTTGAAGAACTTGTAATGATGGTATTGTTTTTGGTCACCAATCTAAATACAATAGGTTCTTGAATACTTGCCATGGTTTCAATTATAAATTGAGTGCTTAATTCTTCTGTAGAGAATAAAATTTCGTTCGGATGATAAACATCCAATATTTCTTTTAAATTTTCGATAGTGCCTAAATTTTTTGCTGCTTTTATGTCATTTTTAATAGAAACAAAACCTAAGTAAATATGATTTTTTTCAATCTTTTGAAGTTGTGTTGCAATGGTTTCAGCCTCTTTCTCATTGCTGATAATCATATAGTTTCTCTCATCACTCATAAATGTGTGCAAAGTACCATTGATAAAATACATCATCCATCTATAGGCTGATAAAAATCCAATATTGAGCGCATATCCAAATAAAATTACTCCTCTGGAAGTGCGCAAGAAATTTGGAAAGAAAGCATACAATACCGCAATTGCTAAGGTGCCAGCAGTTAAACCATATAGCAAATGCTTCCATTTAGACTGTCTTCTATATACTCCAAAAAACCATAAAGAAGCCAGCCACATCAATACATATATAGGAATATTTATGTAAAAAAAGGTAGAAGGAAATATCAAACGTTCGCTTGCTTTTACTACGTTTTCCCAGAAGATATGTAAGAAATATAAATTGGCCACCATTATAACGGTATCTATAATTGGCATGCCAAATGGTGTGCTTATTTTTTGAACAACTGCAATAATGGCTCGTAAGTAAATAGCAATTTTCAGTAATAATTTTAATATTTTCCCACGTGTTCCTGTGATGTGTTTGTCACAAAAAATAATCATGGCATCGTAAAATGTTCGGATGTAATTTAGACTTCCCTTTTTCGTGCTTTCTCCTTTGAAATGAATGATGGAAGTATCGGATAAATAATAATTTTGAAACCCTGCTTCTTTAATTCTGAATGATATATCTATGTCCTCGCCATACATAAAATAATCTTCGTCTAATAATCCAATTTTTTCTAAAACAGTGCGACGTAATAACATAAAAGCTCCGCT
Organism: Bacteroidota bacterium; assembly: GCA_039797705.1. Taxonomy (GTDB): domain Bacteria; phylum Bacteroidota; class Bacteroidia; order Chitinophagales; family JADIYW01; genus JADJSS01. Next base: position 1,468 of record JBDKHK010000071.1, on the reverse strand, counting down.
CAATACATCTATTTTATGTGTTTGTTCTTTGTCTAAAAATGTGAGATGATATTGACCAAATATGTTTGATTTTGGAAATATTTTAGACAATCCACTCATCTTAGCAAATGCAGCAAAAGGAGAAGGAAATCCACGCTTTGATTCAGGCAAGAAATTGCCGGCACCATCATACATCTTTACGCCCAATCCACCGGCATCTGCATGTGCATCCATAAAGCCAATACATTTTTGCAAAGTATCTTCTTGGATAATAGTATCGGGATTGAGCAACAAAATATAATCTCCAATGGCTTGTTTTATTGCTTGATTATTAGCTTTTGAAAAACCTACATTTTCTTTATTAGCGATGATGTTTACAGTTGGAAATTTTTGCGCCAACATACTTAAAGAATTGTCAGAAGAATTATTATCTACAACAAAAATTTCATATTCAAAATTTACAGATGATTTATAAACAGATAGCAAAGCCTGCTCTAAAAAATAGCGCACATTATAATTAACTATGACGATGCTAAGCTTCACTTTTTATTATTGGTTTAAATTAAACCTTGCATAAATTTTATTTACTTAAATAATTTTCATAAGGCAACCGCGATTGAATAGAACGTGCTAAGGTAATTTCATCTACATATTCCAATTCGCCGCCAAAAGCAATGCCACGAGCGATAGACGTAATTTTTATTTCATAAGGTGTTAATACTTTTGAAAGATAAAAAATTGTGGTATCGCCATCAATCGTTGGATTCAAGGCCATAATAATTTCTTTAATGTCATTTTTGGATATCCGTTCTATCAAACTTTGAATATTTAATTGCTCTGGTCCAATGCCATCCATAGGAGAAATTAATCCCTCTAATACATGATACTGACCATTATAATGTTGTGTATTTTCGATGGCAATAATATCTCTAAAATTTTCTACTATACAAATAACGCTTTTATCTCTAAATGAATTGGTGCAGACCGAGCATTCTTCTTCATCGGAAACATTGTGACAAGTTTTGCAAAATTTTATCTCTGTTCGCATTTTTAAAATTGCCTCTGATAGATTTTTGGTTTGCCCTACATCACTTTGTAATAAATGCATCACCAAACGCAAAGCAGTCTTCTTGCCAATACCTGGTAAAGTAGCAAATGTATTTACTGCATCTTCAATTAATTTGGACGGAAATTGCATGATACGAATTTAGGCATTAGTCATTGATAGTTGGTATTTTTTATTAATTTCATTCAATTTTTATAATACAAATTTATTTTTCATTTTTAGTATCTAATACAAACAATATGTCTCCTACCATAACACTCTTTAGTTTATTAGCCTATTTTATATTCTTATTTATCATCGCTTGGTACACCTCCAGAGGTGCCACTAATAAAGATTTTTTTATCGGAGGCAAATCTTCTCCTTGGTATATTGTAGCGTACGGAATGGTGGGAACATCTTTATCGGGCGTAACTTTTATCTCCG
>JBDKHK010000070.1:0-7683 GCA_039797705.1 Bacteroidota bacterium | reverse complement strand
GCTGCGTGCAGTGGCTACCACCATGACTTGACGGCGTGATGCGTTTCCTGCTTCGCCCGTCAACGCACGCCTATCGCGGGCTCTTCGACCGCACTTCGTGCTCTCCATGTCTCATCGTACGTAAAATGACTGGTGATCATTTTCATATCATAGTAGCTGCCTATCCTGAATTTCATCCGCGCGCTACTAGCCCAGCTAGAGATATCGAAAATTTTAAACGCAAAATTGAAGCGGGTGCCAATAGCGCCGTTACGCAATTTTTTTTTAACAGTGATGCCTATTTTCGCTTTATCGAAGCCTGTGATAAATTTTCTATCCGTATTCCGATTATTCCCGGTATTACACCAATTATGAATTATCAAAAACTCATGCAATTTTCAACCGCTTGCGGCGCAGAAATTCCTTTATGGTTACATAAACATCTGAAAAGCTACTCTGATGATCCTATTTCTTTACAAGAAATCGGCATTGAATTTGTTAGCAAACTTTGCCATGGCTTATTGCAAAATGGCGTTAAGGAATTTCATTTTTATACCTTAAATCGCGCCGAACCAACCCATAGTATTATTCAAAATCTTATCAATTAGAAACTTTTTATTTTTAGCATACTAACTAGCAAACAGATCTTTATATTTATTTAAGGTTTGTTGTTCTGTTAAGCCAATATCTTCTGCCCAAAGTTTAAGATTTTTTTTGATAAACGTTAACATCATCGTTACATATTTTTTATGGTTAACTACAATAATTTCCGTTTGATTCTGTTTTAACCATAACTCAGATTGTTCAAAGGTTTTGTTTTCTCCGATAACAACTCTAGGTATTTTGTTTAAAAGAATTGCCCCCGCACACATATAGCAAGGAGATAAGGTCGTATAAAGTGTTGCATGTTGTAAATCTTCAGCGGAAACTTTACGTTTTGTATTTTCTAGGCAATCAGTTTCACCGTGTTTTATCATACTGTGTTCTTGGATACGCTTATTATGTCCTTTTGACACAACCTTATCTCCTACCACTAAAATAGCTCCGATAGGAATGCCACCTTCTTTTAAACCTAATACTGCCTCCTGATAGGCCATCTCCAGAAATTTTCTATCCCCATCATTTAATTTAACCATAGTAGCCCTTCTTGATCTATTCCATAATATAAGTAATGCTAAGGCTATTCTAAGACTGAACGGGAAGTTATAAACCAACAACTTTTTAAACTTAAATTATTATTTGATTTTGAAAATACGCTAAAACAAGAAACCGGATTATTTGGCCCTTGTTAATAATAGAACAAAAAATTTAATGCCTCATCATCTATCAGGGACTATAATTCGCATTGCTTGCGACTTCACTTGCCTCACTGACTTCTAAAGCTTGAACATGACTGCCAAAAAACGGACTGTTTGATCCGCTTCCTTTCATTTCTTCACGCTTTGCTACTACTGAAAGGTCTTGTTTCTCAACGACCTCTTCACCAAAGCTATAGGTATATTTTTCTAAAAATCGCTTTATAAAGGAGGGGAAACGATTGCATCCCATAAAAATAGTAAAGTGCGGTACTTTATCCTTTGGTGTATTGGTATTTGAAAAATACTTAACTACCTCCATAGCCCGAAGCATAGGAAGCCTTACATCTTCAGCAGTATGTAATAACAGATTGAAAGTATCTATATTTAAACAATCTGGATCATCCACAGCACTGCTGTCGTAATATTTATATTTTCTCTTTAAAATATCATAATCATCATAGAAGTCATGCTCATTACATTCACCCATAAATAAATATATTTTAGTAGTAGGAGGATAATAATTTTCTTCACCCACTGGGTTTATTGAGTCCGCCCATAAACTGATGGAACGAGCCAAACCTAAGGACGGAGAGGGTTGCTCAGTTTCTTCAGTAAATAGTGCTAAATTTTCTATGCCTTTTAACATCAATTCTCTGTCTTCTTGCTGTTCTACCGATTTTTTTTCAAAAATTATCTTGGAACTAGCATTATAAGAAATTAAGCTAAAGTTAACCCTACTCCCACTATTTCGCACTAAATTCTGCATAAACTTTTTCGCTCGGAGTAAAGTTTCTTCAGTAAAGCCCTGCGTTGACGTAGCACATACAAAAATATGCTGGCAATTTGCTTGATTCACTGGATTTATATCCATTTGAAGCTGTGAATAATCAGCTCCAGTTTTAAGGTAATCAGTCAATAGTTCGTCTTTCTTAAACAGAACAATACTGCGCTTTTTTACACCCTGTTCATAAGGCCCAGGTGGTAACAAAGATTTAGTATACGCATAGTTTCTTTCTGCATTCTCCTTTAGAGCACGTATAGTAGACTTTTCATAACGACAAGGGTGTAGTTGTATGCTACCGGTTTTATCGTTCATGACCAAGAATAGATAAGCCTTTTGGATGGTACCCTGTTCTTCATCTCTCTCAGCGAAATTGTGAAGACTGAACGGATCGATGAGCTGTTCTTCCTGTCCAGTATTATTATTTCCAGAAAACCTAGTATGACTTCTGCTAGCTGATGACTCTGAAACTAATTTAGCGCCGATTTCCTTGCTTAATTTTTTTCCTTCTACCATTTTCTTGAGTCTTAATCGGAGTTTATTATAGTTTGGATCATTGTTGGGCTCGCAACCCAATTCTGCATCCTGAATATTGATCGCATGCTCCATCGATACATTCCACTGCCTTGCTTGGATCTTTTTGAATCCTTGCTCAGTCGTCCATGGTATTATTCTAAATAAAGCCAGTGCCCTATTCTTATCTGATAGTGATAACGATCCAGTGATAGATTGCTTCTCGAAACTAGATATGACCGATTCAAAATAAGGGGTCAATAATTCCTCGGAAAATCCGATGTGCTGCCCAATAGGCAACTGTTTGAAATTATTTCCCTCTATACTAATATTAACTTTGCTAGCAATAAAAAACGAGTCTGTAGCGATTTTGTCTAAAAAACCTTCTTTCATTAAATCCTCAGGCATTAAGGTAATACTAAATTTTCCACTAATCTCGACGCTCGCTAGGGGAATGCTAATATGCTGATTTAATGATTTTATTATCAAATCTACCGATACCCATTCACCTTTTAATTGGTGAACAATGATATTTTTTTCGTTGATTAAAGTGGCAGAATCCAAATTTTTTATATGCGCCCATGGCGAATTATTCAGTAACTGCACCACATAAGAAGAGTCATAGCGTTCACCTATCCCCAAAGCAATAATTTTAGGCAAAATCTCTCTCTTATCACAAAAAGATTGCATGACTGACAGAGCAGATTGTGCATGTCTGTCGTTAACCCCATCGGTTAATAAAAATATAAGTCCATCTTGCACGTTGGCCTCTTTATTCTCATCAAGTGCTAATACTTCTAATACGCCTAGATCGATGCGCGTACCACCACTTAAAACTAATTGATTTAAAAAATTTTCTAATTTTTTTTCTGTTAGTTCTGCTATTGGCTGAAATGTAAAAATACGTGTAACTTTACTACTGAAACTGATTAAACTAATTAAAGCTTTTGTATCCGATTCTCTAATAAAATTAATGAGATTTTTAATCGAGCTTTTAGCCATTTCTATTCTTTCACGCCGCATACTGCTACTCACATCCAACACAATCGCATGATGCACAATTTTTGCAGTAGGCGATACAGCGGCGGATGGCGCATGAAAGCAGGTTTCTAAACGAAGCAATTTATCGGTTTCTTTTGCTATCGGATCATGCGGAACCGGTGAAAATATTTGTAGATGGGTTTCTGTCAGAGAATAACCCAATTTCTTTGGAAAAAGTGATAAAGTAATGCTGGGCGTCCTGTCGGATTGATTTTCTAAATTCATTTTTTTTCTCCTTTCAAAAATAACAAAAGTGATCTTGATATTAGTCCATAAATGGACGAGTAGGCAACTTATTAAATATATTTAATTTAAATTAAAAAATTGATTTATTAAAAAAATTACCTTATAGTACTGGCTAAAAAAAAATATATTTTAGTTTTAAAATATTCATGTAAAATTATTAATAAAATAATTTTTTAGGTATTTTTTATGAAGGATTATATTAAGCTAAATATATTAGAAGGGTCATTACAGGTAATTATTGAAAGTGAAATTCCTGTTCCAAAACAAAATGAAATTATTTATGATTCTAGTGCAATATTCGAAAAACCAAACAAACAATTAAAATCATTTAAAGTTAATGAATTGGTCAAATTGTACAAAAACAGTCTTGAATATATCAAAGAGCAGGATATGGGGGATTATGGGAAAGGGTTGTTTACAAAAGGACTGGTTCCGCGCGGAAAAATATTCTTACCTTATCCAGGTCTATATATTTCATCACTGATAGAAAAAGAACACATTGTGGGAAAACAATTCTCAAAATATAAGTTGCACACCGATCAAATAACTTCTGTAAGTGAAGAAAATTTAGGGTTAGCACATAGTGCTCAGCATTTGCCTACTCTAGAAAATAGAAAAAACGCTAGCGCCATCTGTGCTAATTTAATTTCTACCTATGTTTACATAAAAATAAAATATAAAAATAAAATTAATTATTTATATTTAATTCTTTTTAGAAATGCAGAGGATCTTGAAGCTACTTCCTTACTGGGTTTTGACTATGGTCTTATTTATTGGGAGAATATTAAGTCCTTTTATGTCGAATGGGATTCAAGAGGACGTGTAATAAATAAAATAGCCATGTTGAGCATAGAATTTAAAGGAGAAAATCTTGCACTGGCGGTTAGTCAAAATCCAAAAAGTGAATATTTACAACTGTCAGAGCTATATATGATTTTTTTTCCAAAAGGAATTCTAGAGGATATTTTTAATCCAGACAAATTACAAAACAATTTACCAATAATACTGGTATCGGAAGAATTAGTAAAATGGATTCAAGACAAACATACTGGTAATGAAAAAACAGTTCTCGCATTACCGATCCTTAAATTTTTACCAAAAAACAATATAAAACCTTTTTTAAAAGATAATTTTACTAAGTATGTTGTACATAATAATGTGTTGTACCTAGAGATCGAATTCCTTGAAAATTTAACTGTCTATGAGTTAGAGAGATTTATTCAAGCTTTGAACATACCAGAAATTAGCTTTCTTAATGGGCATCAAAAAGATCCTAAAAATGCAAATACTAACATTTCAAGTGAATTAATTGAATTGTTTGAAATTTTAAATATATCTAAAATCACACTAGATAATTCTGAGCAAAAATTAGAATCTCCTGGATCTAGCAAATTTTTTAAAACTGCAGATAATCAAACTGAAAGTAGTGGTTCAGAACAAGTTACTATGGCCAAAAAAAGTATGGCCACTGCTCGCAAGTAATTATATTATTTTTTTCAAAAAATTATTCCATCCATAGAGATATAACAATGCCTAAAAAAAGAAAACAAAGATACTTAACAAGCGCTATGCAAACAAACAAAAGCGCCAACAGTAGTTATCTCTATTGGCTATTAGGCATTGCCTCAGGTCTTTTTCTAGCGGTTGTGTATACGCTGCTGCGTAATCAAACCAACTTGGCTCTAAGTAATCAAAACGTAGCGCCTTCCGATTTCCCTATTCTCACTCATTTCTTTCCTGCCCCGATTGACAATAAAATAAAATGGCAAGATTCGCTCAAATTTTCCATTGACGCGTCTGTTTCAAATATAGATCAAGCGTTAATTGTTGATTATATCAAGCAACAAAAAAAACTATTATTCTCAACTTCATTAACTTCCGCAAATAAATTGGCTTTATCTAAGACAACTATTCATTGGGTTCCCTATTCTGCGGCGCACCATCCTAAAGACGCCATTATAGGAGGTTTTGTTTCAGTACCCCGACAAATAAACGTTGTGATGCAGAAAAAATTAACTACAGAAGAACTTCGATCGATTTTATTAAATGAAATTCACCATATTACAGTGGCTGAAATTAATCTATATAGAGTGAATAATAAGCTAGTAAAATCATTGCTAGTAGAAAAAGGTTTTATTATGTACCCTTTTCTCAACGAACAAGGAAAAATGGATGAAGAATTAAAATTGGAATTAAGCAAATCTGTTGATGAATTTTTCAGGTATGTCGAAAACTTTAAAAAGCTATTTAGTAAAAATCAGCGTAATCCTTCTGAAGAAAGAGAGTTTAATAAATACCTGCAAACAATAAAAAACTATCATCCTAAAATTTATCGTTTACTTAGCCCAGATAGCAAAGCAGACTTTGTGATAATGGATTTTTCACCAATGGAAAAAAATTCACCGCTGAAGAAAATGAAATCCATTTTGTATAGCCATCATCGAACGGCAATTAAGCATGCGAAATCAGGTAAAATTGAACTATTACTTTCAGCCAATAGAGATGATTCGCTCTTAGAGCGCGCGCGAGCTTTTTTATATGACATGACGCACAGTTATAATAAAATAAATACGCTATATAGAGATACCATGAAAAGAGCAGGGGTCGGTGACAAGCAGATAGATTCTAACTTTTTACAAGAGATCTCGAGCGAGATAGACGAGCGACTTACTATTCCAATGAAACAACTATTTGCTAAGCGTTTTAAAGACTATTTTAATCATTATGCTAGATCCTATTTAGCGGATCAGGATAATTCTCATATCCACAGCCCCCCTATCTATGGAGCCAGAATCTGATGAAAATGCACTTTTAAAATAGGAGATTTCTAGTTCTTTTTTTTCAAATTTTCCTTAAAGTTTTTCATACAACTCTCAATATATTTATTAACAGCCACATCTATTTCATCGCTGTTTTTTCCAGCTTGACGCATTTCGTCGACCATTTTTTCTCTTGTATCAAACTCCTGAATTTGTTTTTCACTTCCTGGAAGAAGAGACATATAAAAGCGCGTCGTAGTCATATACGGCTCAGAATGCATAGCTCCTCTCGGACCAACAATAAATACACTTCCACTTCCTTTTGGCGTAGACTCTACCTTCGACGTGTCATTGAGAAACTTAGAAAGTCGTATTCGATCAGGATTTTCTAATCGCATTTTGTGAAATTCTTCTACTTCAATAGGAGATAATTTATAAAATAATGTACCTGCTCCTTTTAGAGCGATTGCAGCTTTTACAATAGGGGACTTTAAATACTGCTCTGAAAAAGGAGCAAAATAAAAACCATCTTGATGCCAGCGTGGAACTTTAAATTCCTCATTAGGTATAAAAGAACGAAACATAATATAAGCGCTTTCTTGTTTAAACGAATCCAGCGTTTTAATTGAAATTTTTAATAGTAAATTAACCAATAGCGAACAAGTATTAGATTCATTTTTACCTTCACCGATGAGCATTACAAAATTCTTTAATTTTTCCAAGCACCTGTCTGGCTTTACCGTTTTGGAATGAGAACTATCTAAGCTATTCTGTAGCTCCTTTTTGGTAATCGCTGAAGCAAACTGCATATGTTTTTTAATACATAAGTTATCTAGAATATTTTGTTCATTTTCGGTTAAATCCAACTCAAAATGAGTAAAGGGTTGCTGATAAGTTGGTAAGTTAAAAAGCTGCATTTTATATACCCCTCATTACGATTAAGTTTGGGTCTCCCCCAGTTAAGGGGGCAAATTAATCTAGTAGAATTATCTTAAGTAATTGAAAAGACTAAGATAAGAGAGATTAAAATGCCCGTAAAAAATTGTATCGTAAATTTACCTGGATT
>JBDKHK010000069.1:0-3557 GCA_039797705.1 Bacteroidota bacterium | reverse complement strand
CCAACCAAAGGGGTAAAAACAGTTACCTGAAACCCTTCACCAATAATTTTAAATTCTGGCTCAGGCAATCCTTGCTCTGTAAAGTAGTTTACAATACGCCCTATGCCTGAACCGTATTTTTCTATCCAACCTAAGTTCTTGAAAAATTCTGCTATTGTTTTATTTCTTGGTGTAGATTTGTAATTGTTTTCCAATAAATCTTGCACTGTAATATGTTCTGGCAATTTTCCGGGATTGTAAAATTCTATTTTATCATCAAATATTTTCACTACAGAATCTGAATTTGCACGATATTCCCGATGAATAATCATATTTAATACAATCTCCCGAATAGCTTCTAAAGGATACTGCCATTTTTGAATATTCTGTGCTTCTCCTGTGATAATCAATGCTACATTAATATGTTTTTTCACAAAATCCAAAACCTGTTCCACTTGGTTTATAATATCGGATTGCGTGCGTGAGGTATCTTTAATGGTGATATTATCTTGAAACCTGCCTAATTCAATGGTTGTAGATATAGAATCTTTATTTTTGAACATCAAATAAGCCGCATTGGTTGGTTTTTCTTCTCGTATTAAATCATTTTTCAATAGAAAGGAAAGCGGCGTTTCATGGATGGTCATTCCTCTGTTTTTCAATGCTTCGATACTTTTTTGCACTTTATCGAATGAAATATCATCTAAATTGTGCATTGGATCCGCATAAGCGTCCCAACTTGTATTAAGCGATTGCAAATGCATATTTACAACTTCCGAAACCAAAAGTTGATGATTGGAGTTTTTTATCCTTTTGTAATATTTTCCTTTGAAAGAAATAGGTTTTACCGGGTATTCTTGTATTGTTAGAACGATAATATTGGTATTTTCCGCTTCTACAATTTCGACATCAGGAATGATAAAAGGAACTGTTTTCGATTTAATCTCATTCACCCAATTCTGTATCGTTTCTTTTCCTAACTCAACGCCTTGAATCTCGCCATTATCTTTCACACCAACATATACCGAACCGCCATTGGCATTGGCAAAAGCCACCAACGAAATAATCACCTCATCACTGAATGAAGTTTTTAGTTCTAGGATTTCGGATTCTTGGAGGTGCATTTTGCAAGTTTACGAATTTAAGTATTTTATGTTAGTTTCTCGGTGTTTTTTTTCTCTGTGATACTCTGTGTAGTACTCTGTGATACTTATTTTTTTTGTGTCACAAAGTTTCACAGTGTTTTGTCGCGGTGTTACGCTGTGTGGTACTCTGTGATACTCTGTGATACTTATTTTTTTTGTCACAAAGTTTCACAGTGTTGGGTCGCGGTGTTACGCTGTGTAGTACTCTGTGATACTCTGTGATACTATTTTTTTTGTCACAGTGTTGGGTCACGGTGTTACGCTGTGATATATTTTTTATTTCACAAAGTTTTGCAAAAGCCGCCAACGAAATAATCACCTCCTCGCTGAATGAAGTTTTTAATTCTACGGTTTCGGATTCTTGGAGGTGTATGAGGTATTTATATGAATCAAATATGCCTACTTTTTTCTATTTTATTTAACATAAGACATAATTTTCTTATTTTTATCACGAAATACATTCTAAACTGTTAAAACTAATTTTAAAATGCGTGATTTAAATCAATATACCGATACTTATAAAAATGCTGATTTTGAAGATATAATGGTACATTATAGAAGACAGATAATTCTTGATTCTTTGAATAAATATTGTACCGACAGGTCTTCTATTATAGAGATTGGTTGCGGACTGGATAGTATTGCTAATCACTATCAAAATTTTAAAACATTAACCGTTTTAGAACCTGCAAAAGCATTTTATGATAAATGTGTTAACGACATAAAAAATTACAATAACGCATCGAACATTCTACCAATCAATGCGACAGCTGAAGAATTTGACTGCGAAGAGAAATTTGATTTTATAATAATTTCAGGGTTATTGCACGAAGTTGCAAAACCTGCAGAAATATTGCAATCAATTAAAAAATTATGTACAACAGATACCGTTATCCATATAAATGTTCCGAATGCTTTATCTTTTCATCGTTTGTTGGCTTTAGAAATGGGCTTAATTGAACGTTTACATCAAAAATCAGATACCCAAATTAGATTGCAACAGCACCATACTTTTGATAAAGATTTGCTAGAAGAATTAGTCACCTCTTGTAATTTTCACATACTTGAAAGTGAGTCTTATTTTATTAAACCATTTACACACAAACAAATGAAAGCTCTTTTGGATTCTGATTTATTTGATGTAAGTCTTTTAGATGGTTTAATGCGACTTACAAAGTATTTTCCAAATAATGGTTGTGAATTATACATGAATGTCGCCATCAATTAATGGTTTACTGTTTCAATTTCATAAAAGTTATGACAAAAAGTTCTCCCTCCAAATCCCTCTTTCCAGTCTAATAGACCAAAATTCAAATCTCTTCCTGCATTTTCATTGCATATCCCAAAATCAAAATACTTAACAGTAGCATATTTTTTAATAACGAAATCAAATAAGAAATCTAATGCGCCATTATTTCTACCTTCTTCAATTCCTGAAATATATTGAGCGTGAACTACATCTGGTGTAATAAATAGAACTGTTCCCGCCATCATCTTTCCATTGATAAAAGATGTGTAAAGTTTTATTTCCTCTGGAAAAAAATTCTTTAATAAAAGTATCTCCTCTAAAGAATGAACAGGATTCACTCCAAATCGTTCATTTAGATTTGGTGTTAAGATTGAATTCCAAAAAGTAGTGAAGTCTTCTAATTCGTCAATAGTAACTCCTATTTTTATTCCTTTTTTTACAGAACGTTCTCTTCTACTTTGATATTTTATTGGTTTTAAATTATCAATTACAATTGCTGTGTCACGTCTAATTATTTTTGCATTACTTAAAAAAAGTGCATATTCAATTTCTTCCGAAGGAGAATTATTATAAAATTTAGGGAAATCTTTTAGTATTATTTTCTCAAAACCGTTATCATATAAAAATTTTAAAATAGCTTTGAATACCTCTATAGTATTATTTAATTTTTCTTCCCTTTTTAAGACTAAACCACCATAAGTTAATCCAGCATGAGAGGTGATAACCGTTGCGGAAGATTGCATTGCAGGAAAACAAGCTACTAAATCATTCTTGTCATCATAAATCATCAAAGAATAATCAGAAAACCTATCTTTATGATAATCCATGAAATTACGATGAAAAAGAAATGTACTATTTTTTGATTTCTCTAAAAATGAATTCCAATTATCTTGTAATTCCTCACTATATCTTATTACTTTCATTCAAGATTATTTTCTATACTTTAAAAATTCTATATAATCTCTAATATAATCTTCTTCATGGTATTCATGAGAAGCCAACACCAAACAGATACTTCCGCTGGAGAAATTTTTCATTTCTCGCCAAATTCCTTGTTTAATATGCAATGCTTTATTGGGGTGATTTAAAAATACTTCTCGTTTTTGTGTTCCATCATCTAACACAAAAGTAAAAGAACCACTAGCTGCAATGACATATTGTTCCAACTCATAATGAGCATGTCC
>JBDKHK010000068.1:0-3667 GCA_039797705.1 Bacteroidota bacterium | reverse complement strand
AATAACCACCCTAAGTAATTCAGCAAGTAGTGTATTGGTTGAGAGTGAGAACATAAGACATAATAATAACCCATACATAGGCGTACCATCTGGATTTAACGAAATAGATAGAATAACAGGGGGGTTCAGGGGGACTGATTTGATAATTTTAGCTGCTCGACCAGCAATGGGCAAGACAGCCATGATGTGTTCCTTAGCATATAATGCTGCTTCGCAAGGTTATCCTATAGGCGTTATATCATTGGAGATGCCATCAAGTCAATTATCGGCACGGATAATATCAATTACATCCAACATCAACCTAATGAAAATTAGAAATGCAAAATATTCTGATGAAGAATATAACAGGCTAATACATTCCGTTTCAGAGATGGAAAATATACCGCTATTCATTGACGACAGCTCCAGCGTTTCACTACTGAAAATAAAATCCATCATCCGTAAAATGAATAAATTAGGGTGCAAAATGGTAATAATCGACCAGCTTAACCACATACACCACAACGAATCCAATAGAAGTCGAAACGATGAAATAGGCACTATATCAAGAACGCTTAAAGCGGAAGCAAAAGAATTAAACATTCCAATTATATTGTTGCACCAACTTAACAGGCAAGTGGAAGCACGGACTGATAAGAAGCCACAGCTATCAGACTTAAGAGATAGTGGGTGCTTGGCAGGGGATACCCTAATTTATTGTCCTGATATTAAAAAAAATGTTCGCATAGAAGATTTAGTAAATAAGAAAGATTTTCATGTTTTACATACTGACTATGTAAAAAATGAAATTAAGGCGGCAAAAAAATGTTTTACCACTGGGATAAAAGATGTATATGAAATGGAATTGATAAGCGGTCAAAAAATAAAAGCAACATTAAACCATAAGTTTTTAACTCAAAACGGATGGAAAGAACTTAGTGAATTAGAAAATGAAAAAGTTGCTATTCCGATTAATTTTGACAACAAAGAACTCGATATTTCAGATGCAGAAATTAGTATTATAGGACATTTTTTAGCAAACGGAAGCGCTTTAAAAGGGTTACCGATTAGATACGCACAGAATTTATTGGATAATGATTTGACAGAAATTGTAATGAAAGATGCCATAAATGCTTGTGGTGGAAAAATTGCACCGAGATATGTAGATACAATTTTAGAGAAATCAAAATTTAGAACGATTTTTTTTAAACCTATATTTCATTTAACGCACGGTAAAACAAGTCCAATGACAGACATATTTAAGCGATATGGTTTATTTGACAAGAGAGCCAAAGAAAAATTTATTCCTGCTGAATTTTATTTTCTATCTAAAAGACAAATAGCAATACTATTAAAGTCTATGTATAGTGGTGATGGCACAGTCAATTACAGAGAGCATAAAGGAAGAAAAACATTGCAAGTTAGCTACTCATCTGCAAGCGAAAAACTTATTTATGGAGTTCAATTTCTATTGCAAAAAATAGGTATAGTTTCTTCCATAACAAAATATTCAAACAATAAAAAACAAGTTTGGTTTTGTTTGAGTATTAACGCTAAATCAAATAAAGAATTATTTGTAAAATATATTGGATTTTGGAATAAAAGAAAAAACGATATTTTAATGGATGGTTGGGAAAAATCAAAAGAAATATCAAACGGTTGGAGTAAGTATTCATTTAATGAAGAAAGAACACTTTGCTTTATTCCAGTAAAGTCTATTAATTACATAGGAAAAGAAAAGGTCTATGATATTGAAGTAGATAGCATTGAACATAATTTTACGGCCAATGGAATGATAGTACATAACTCAATCGAACAAGATGCGGATATAGTTATGTTCTTACACCGCCCTGAATACTACAAGCCTGACGATGTTGATTTGCATGATAAAGCGGAGGTTATATTCGCAAAACATAGAAACGGAGTGGTCGGTACTGTTCCTATAGGATTCCGAAAGGAATGTACCAAATTCTATAACTTAGATAATTATGAACAATTAGAACAATTTTAAAAAACTGTCGATAAGTACAAACAATTAATTAAAAAGAATTGCATAATTTTACATTATGATACAAATAACTAAAGAAACTATTGATAGGCAAGATAAGATTAAGTACACTATCAAAGAACAAATGAAAGAGAAAAATATATCTTTTTATAGGTTGGCAAAACTGTCAAACATTCCACAACACAGCCTTTCTAATTACCTGACCACAGGTAGAACGATAACAGATGTATCGTTAATTAAGATATTGAACGCCTTAAATATTGATGAGTTTAGTATATGATTAAGCAGGTTATATATGGAAAGTGTCCGAGCAAGAGTAATTGTTATAAGATAATCACTTTAGGCAAACACGCATCTTTAGCCAAAACAAAGGTGCTTACTGAATATGAGAAAAAGTTTGTTTTGCAATGTAACCATTATAGGAATAAAAACATTACAGGATTATTCTCTATTGAGTTGGATGTGTACTATGATAGCAACAGGTCTGATTTAGATAATAGCTTGAAGATAATATTGGATTGTCTGCAAAAATGCAAGGCAATAAAGAACGACAATACCTGTATAGGTATTATAGCAAATAAGTATATCGACAAGGTTAATCCAAGAATAGAATTTACAATTAGATGAAGTTAGAAAAATTACACAAAGATTATTGTAAAGTATGTAATGATTATATTATTGCTTTTGAAAAAAAGCAATCTATATTATTTGATGGATGGGTAGGGAACGAAATAGGTGGAATAGCTTCGTTTGCGTGTCAATACTTTTTTGATTTACATGATATTATTTTGGACTTAAATACAAAACAACCAAAGGGTAATATTCTGAATTGGCAAAGTGAAGATGTTGATTTTAATATGTTCAATGAAAATCAACAGCACATTAATTATAAGTCTTATACAATGGGACTAAGACACAACCAATTAAATAAAAAAAAATGAAATTAGAAATTAGAGGGAAGCTACTACAGGTCGATATGACTACTGGGCAAAGTAAAAAAAGCGAATGGAAAAAATACGATGTTCTCATAGAAGAAGAGAGCGGGACGAAATTATTAGCTACATTTTTTGGTGATAAGTACTCACATCTAACAGGCATTGAATTATATACCGATGTTGAAATAACCGCCTATTTAGAATCAAAAGAATATAATGGTAGGTACTTCACTAATTTAAGTGGAACATTTATTAAGTATAATGCTGGATTCAAACCTACACCAAAAGCAAAAAATAATGAAGATTTTACCAATGCGGTTGGGAAAGTTCAAGTAATGATTGATACATTGAATGATGGTACAGATGATGGATTGCCGTTTTAACCGAATCATGGAACAACCATCTTGTGTAACGGATATTAGATTTCCGTTATTTCAAGAATTTAACAAAAAATATGTTCAGATGAATGACAGATTTGGGAGCGTCCATATATGGAGTGAAGAACTTGCTTTAAAAAACAAAGGGAGATGGACACCTTTATTAATCAGTAAAGCCAAATACGAATCTGAAAAATTACATCCTTGGAACAATTAACGGAATGTGTATATGCGTTCGGGTGAGTAATTAACTGCAATCGGTTGTGACGGACACCGACATTAAACTAAAAACGTATAAGGCTTGGAGAAGCTGGCAACTCACCTGACGTATATACATTGTTATAAAATAGTTTTAATGTTTTATAACG
>JBDKHK010000067.1:0-7279 GCA_039797705.1 Bacteroidota bacterium | reverse complement strand
CCGCAAAGTTTGTGAAAGATTAGAGGATAGTATTTAGTAGTTGGTACTGTGTAGTTAGTATTGAGAAATAAAATAGGAAGAGCAGACTTCGCAGGGTTTAAAACCTGCGAAGTCTTTTTATAAACATTAGTCAAAATATCCTAAATTTCATCTCTCAAATCTCACGCTCCCATATACCCAAAAGCTATATTTTAACTTTGTGGAAAAAAAAATGTTAAGAATATTTCTAAATAATTATCAAAACACTAAATTCGCCTCTTGTATTCAAACAGGTATTTTTCATATCTAATTACTAATATCTAAAAACAAAATAAAGTATGTCAGTCGTTTTAGGACTATTAACACTAGTATTATTGTATATCGTCATTATACAAATAAGTAAAGTTTCAGATTTAATTAAATCACTACAAAGTAGCACTGCATCAGAAGAATCTTTTAACGGAACTTCTTTTTTTGTTGCAGTTATAGGCTTTGGAGTATTGATTTATTGCATAATAACGAGCATCTATTATGCACCCTTTTTGTTACCTAAACCAGCATCCGAACAAGGAGTATGGATTAATAATCTAATGATGGTGACATTATTATTGACGGGCATTGTTTTTGTAATAACGCATATCCTATTATTCTATTTTGCTTATAAATATCGATACAAAAAAAGTAGAAAAGCGCTGTTTTATCCAGATAATCATAAGTTAGAAATAGCTTGGACATTAATTCCTGCGCTAGTATTGACGTTGTTAATTGGATTTGGAATTCAGAAATGGTTCAAAATTTTTTCACCAGCACCTAAAGAAGCCATCCAAATCGAAGTAACCGGTAAACAATACTCATGGAGTGTTCGATATGCAGGTGCTGATCGTCAGTTAGGTAAAAGAGATTTTAGTTTAGTGGCAACAGATAATGAATTGGGAATAAATTGGAAAGATGCAACAAGTCATGATGATTTTATGGCAGACGAAATAGTTTTGCCTGTTAATGTTCCAATTTCAGTAAATATTAATGCTTTAGATGTAATTCATAACTTTTGGTTACCACATTTCAGATTAATGATGTCTGCGGTTCCGGGCGTACCAACCCATTTATGGTTTAGACCAACTGTTACCACCGAAGAAATGAAGAAAGAAACCAACAATCCTAATTTTGAATATGTGTTAGCTTGTAATAAATTGTGTGGTTCTGGGCATTATAATATGAAAAAAACGGTAAAGGTTGTTACCCAAAAGGAATATGACACATGGTTTAGACAACAAAAATCATATTACATGTCAGTAGTGAAACCGGCAGAAGAATCCAAAACAGCAACACCAGAACCTATTGCTGCTGTAATTGATAATAAAACAAAATAAAAAATTACTTAGTATAAACATATAGATATATGCAAACATCAACCACCACGGAACAACATGTAGATGAAGCAACACATAGTCATAGTAACGGACATCATCATACAGAAACGTTTATTTCAAAATATATTTTCAGTTTAGATCACAAAACAATCAGCAAACAATTTTTGATTGCAGGTATGTTATGGGCAATTATAGGAGGAGGAATGTCTGTGCTTTTTCGTATTCAATTGGCATGGCCGGATGAAACTTTCCCAATTCTTGAAAGAATATTCTCATCATGGTTCACAGACGGAAAATTAAACCCTGAAGCCTATTACTCTTTAGTTACAATGCACGGTACTATTATGGTGTTTTTTGTATTGACAGCTAGCTTAAGTGGTACATTTGCAAATTTACTAATCCCCCTTCAAATTGGTGCTAGAGATATGGCTTCTCCATTAATGAATGCCTTGTCTTTTTGGCTATTTGTTTTTGCTGGTATTGTAATGTTTGCCTCTTTATTTTTACCTACAGGTGCCGCATCTGCTGGATGGACTATTTACCCTCCATTAAGCGCCTTGCCTCAAACCTCTCCAGGTTCTGGTAATGGTATGACTTTTTGGTTGATAGCAATTGTACTTTTTGTGGCTTCTACCTTAATGAGTGGATTAAATTATGTATCCACCATATTGAATTTACGAACCAAAGGAATGATTCTATATAGAATGCCGTTAACCGTATGGGCTTTATTCTTTACCGCTATTATAGGTATTTTATCATTTCCCGTTTTAGTTTCTTGCGTAGTTTTATTAATTTTTGATAGAGGCTTAGGAACAAGTTTTTATTTGTCAAATATTGTAATAGGTGGTAAAGCATTGCCTTATGCAGGTGGTTCACCAATTTTATTCCAACACTTATTTTGGTTCTTAGGACACCCCGAAGTATATATTATCATTTTACCTGCAATGGGTATTGTATCAGAAGTATTGGCCGTTCATGTTCGCAAACCTATTTTTGGATATAAAGCGATGATTTTTTCAATACTAGGAATTACCGTATTAAGTTTCTTAGTATGGGCACATCACATGTTTGTATCTGGCATGAATCCATTCTTAGGTTCTATATTTACATTGTTTACCTTATTAATCGCAATTCCATCCGCTATTAAAGTATTTAACTGGTTAACTACTTTATGGAAAGGAAATATAAGGATGACACCACCTACTATGTTTGCTATCGGATTTGTCTCCATGTTTATCTCAGGTGGATTAACAGGGATTTGGTTAGGAAACTCCACCATCGATATTCAATTACATGACACCTACTTTGTAGTAGCCCATTTTCATATAGTAATGGGAGTTGCAGCATTCTTTGGAATGTTTGCAGGAATCTATCACTGGTTCCCACGCATGTATGGTAGAATGATGAATACAACAATGGCTTATATCCATTTTGCCATTACATTTATTGGTGCATATATGATTTTTTGGCCAATGCACTTTTTAGGATTATCTGGTGTACCAAGAAGATATTATTCGTTTAATGAAATCGAAGCATTCTCTCAATACGCCACTACCAATCAAGTAATTAGTATTGCTACCATTATAGTATTCTTAGGTCAAATTTTATTTGTAATTAATTTCTTTTGGAGTATGTACAAAGGAAAAAAAGCAACACAAAATCCTTGGGAAGCAAATACTTTAGAATGGACTTCACCTATTGAAGGAATTCATGGTAATTGGGATGGAGAACTACCAACTGTTCACAGGTGGCCTTATGATTATAGCAAAGACCCAGATAGTGACACTGATTTCATTCCGCAAACGGTACCTTTGACAGAAAAAGAATTATCAGACAAAACACACCATTAATTAGAGCCAAACAGTGAAAACAGAAAGCATAGTTTTAGATCAAGTTTCCTTTGGTAAAATAGTTCTCCTCAAAGTGAGAGATATCATGCTATTGACAAAGTTTCGCTTAGCTTCTTTAGTAGTTTTCTCTGCTGTAATGGCCTATTTATTGGCAATGCCAACATCAGTAGATATGGTCAAAATAGTACTATTATCTTTCGGCGGATTCTTAGTAACCGGCTCATCGAATGCCATCAACCAAATAATAGAAAAAGACATAGACAAATTGATGAATAGAACAAAAGAACGCCCACTACCTGCTGGCAGAATGACACTGGTAGAAGCTTGTTTAATAGCAGGCATTTCGGGTATTGCTGGGATTCTTGTTTTGGGGTTTGCCTTTAATTCATTAAGCGGCTTATTAGGTGCATTAGCATTAATTTCTTATGGTTTTATTTATACCCCATTCAAAAGAATAAGCCCTGCCGTTGTATTTATTGGAGGAGTGCCAGGATCAATGCCTTTATTGATAGGCTGGACAGCAGCAACAGGTACTATTGGATTAGGCGGTATTATATTATTTATAATTCAATTTTTTTGGCAAATACCACATTTTTGGGCTATTGCTTGGCTGTTAAATGATGATTATAAAAGAGGTGGATATAACTTATTACCCGCCCCTTCAGAAAAAAACAACATAACAGCATTACAAAACATCCCTTATTTAGTTTGTTTGATTGCCGTAAGTATATTGCCGTATGTATTTGGTTTTACTGGAATAATATCTTTAGTAGTAGCCATTATTGCAGGCGTTTATTTTTTGATGACCGGTATCCAATTAGCAACAGACGTAACCGACAAAAGTGCCAAAAGATTAATGTTTGCCTCTTTTGCTTATTTACCCATAGTGTTTATAGCTTATGTTTTAGATAAAATTTAATACAAAATGAGTGAAGATATTTTAAAATATAAAATAAATAACCAAGGAGCACATCGCTTTACCATGTACTTATTTATAGTAACAACTTCTATGATTTTTGCAGGATTTACTAGCGCATTTTTAGTTAGAAAAGGAGTAGGAGGAGCCTGGACTTCGTTCACCGTTCCTGCAATTTTTAAAGTCTCTACATTATTAATTTTATTAAGCAGCGTATTCTTGCAAACAGCACACATTGCCAATAAAAAAGGATATAAAATGATGACAACTGTAGGCTTGTTTTTTACGATAATTTTAGGAATATTGTTTTGCTATTTTCAATTTCAAGGATGGAAAGAATTGAATAACGAAGGAGTATATTTATCTTTTAATCCAAATCCGGCAGGACCCTATTTTTTAGTAATAACCTTTATTCATGCACTGCATGTTATTGGAGCCATGCTGTTTCTTTCCATCGCATTTTTTCATTCTATATCGGAATTAAAAAATTCCAATAGTTCCAATATCTTAGATAAAATAGAAACCAATGAACGAGGAATGTTATCCATTCGTACTGATTTATTGACATTATTTTGGCACTTTATGGGCATTCTTTGGTTGTATTTATATTTCTTTTTAACGTTTAATTTAGGTAAATAAAAAATCATTCTAATGGCAGAAGTTTTAGAAGAACAAAAACATCACGTGGCTGAACCACATCAGCTACCAGCACCCGATAATGGGGAGGGAGGAGAAAAAACAGCAATGAATATGAGCTACGGAAAAACCATGATGTGGTATTTCTTACTCTCAGACGCATTTACTTTTTCAGCATTTCTAATTGCTTATGCAACCATGAGAGTTGCTCAACCTTGGTGGCCCAACCCCAATGATGTTTTTAAATCCTTTCCAGGCTTAGGACATACGTATGCCCCATTAGCATTTGTGAGTGTTATGACTTTTGTACTGATTTTAAGTTCTGTTGCCATTGTTCGTGCCGTACAAGAAGGACACCGAATGAATAAAAAAGGTGTAATGTTATGGATGTTGGGAGCTATTGTAGGCGGTGTATTTTTCTTAGGATGTCAAGCTTGGGAATGGACACATTTAATTCAAGAAGGATTAAGACCATTTTACAATCCATTTGGCTCAGACGCAAATGGTGCAACAGTACTCATTGAAGGAATTCAGGCACATTCACCAGGGCCTGTAGCCTTTGGCGCCTTGTTCTTTGGTATCACTGGATTTCACGGATTCCACGTATTTACAGGTGTTTGCGTAAATGTTTGGGCATTTTTTGCCACCGCAAATGGTACTTTTGAAAAAAGAGGGCACTACGAAATGATTGAAAAAGTCGGTTTGTATTGGCACTTTGTAGATTTGGTATGGGTATTTGTATTCATGGCTTTCTATTTAATGTAATAAATTTTAAATCAAAAAAAAATAAGATATGGCTAGTCAAATGACAGAACAAGAATATCAATCCTCTGTAAAAGCAGTATGGAGTGCAACCATTATATTGAGCATTATTACAGTAGTAGAAGTAATAGTAGCCCTAACTGTTGGGCATTTATTGCCTAAATTTGTTCTAAATACATTTTATGCAATAGCAAGTGTAGCAAAAGCATTTTTTATTGTCGGAGAATTTATGCACCTGAAATATGAAAAACGTGCTTTAATGATTTCATTAGGAGCACCATTAGTGTTTTTACTTTGGGCATTAATTGCATTAGTAACAGAAGGACACTTTTGGAATATTGTAAATCACCCGAAATAACTGAATTTTGAATAATAAAGAAAAATCAGGATGCCTCGTAGCATTAATCGTAGTCATTATATTTCCAGTAATATTTTTTCTTTTTTTTGATAATCTTCAAAAACACCGCCCTACATTAGAAACAGATAAATGTTTGCCTATTTATGGCCCCAAAGAACCATTTCAATCTAAAGATTACAAAGGTAGAAATGTAATAGACACTGCATATTTCAAAATTCCTGATTTTTCATTCATCAATCAAAATGGTGATACCATTACTCAAGAAACTATGAATGGAAAAGTTACAGTAGTAGATTTTTTCTTCACTACCTGTAAGAGTATCTGTATCGACATGACATCGAACTTAAAAACAGTACAAGAAAAATTTGTTACCGACCGAGATGTTTTAATTCTTTCACACACAGTAGATCCAGAAACAGATTCTGTAAAACAACTATTTAAATATGCCGTAGAAAATGAGATTAACTCTAAAGTATGGTGCTTATTAACAGGTGATAAAAAAGAAATTTATAAACAAGCTCGTCAAGGGTATTTTGTTACCGCAACACAAGGCGATGGTGGTCCCTCCGATTTTATTCACGACCAAACCTTTGTTTTAGTAGATAAGAGTAGAAGAATACGAGGATACTATAATGGTACGGATAAAAAAGAAGTTGATCAAATGATAAAGGATATTAAAATGCTATTGGTAAGCTATATTGTGCCCTTAAAAGAAAACGACCCTAAATACAAGAAAAAACTAGCAGAAGGACAAGGTGAATAAATTCACTATTTAATGGCTCATTTTTATGGTAAAAAATACTTCCAATAAAACTACCAATATTATAATTGCAATCATTTCAATTTGTGTTCCTGTAATCATTTCTGTAATTGGCAAAATCACCCCACCAGTTGTTGTTCATTCTATTGATTTAAATTTCTTTCCCAAATTAAATGCTAGCCTAAATACAGGTACAACATTGTGTTTACTTTGAGGATTTTATTTTATAAAAATTAAAAACATAAAAATGCATCGTAGGTCTATGCTTACCGCTTTACTGCTATCTGTTATGTTTTTGATGTCCTATATATTTTATCATACATTAAAAGCGGAAGACAGTAAATTTGGAGGCATTGGACTGATAAGATACATATATTTCTTTATCCTAATCACACACATAGTCCTGTCCGCCATTGTATTGCCCTTTGTTTTAAAAACATTTTCATTTGCCTTTCAAGGAAATTATAAACAACATAAAAAATGGGCTAAATTCACCTTTCCACTTTGGTTATATGTAGAAATTACAGGCGTTTTGGTTTATTTATTTATGAAACCGTATTATTAGTACAAATTCTTTTTTTTTTGTAATTTTAATCCATGCAAATCAAGACGCTTATACCATTTTTCATAATATTTTTTTTATTATTT
>JBDKHK010000066.1:0-3117 GCA_039797705.1 Bacteroidota bacterium | reverse complement strand
TTCTAAACTTTAAAGAGGTAATGAAGTCTAAATATATATATAACTCCTATTAGTAGAAGTTGTTAAAACATGCGAATAAGAAGCAAATTGAATGCAACTTTAATGTGTGTATAGTGGCGGAAATGCAACAGTTGCAATTATGCAACACAATCCTCGTCGCTCGTTCCTACATTCTTGTTGCAAGTGTATAAAAGTTTACAGCGATAACTTATCAATTAACGCTGTCAACTATTCTAGAACATATAAACGAGCATGAAGAAGCGAGGAGCGGTGTTATATTTTGAAAATGCTACCCCCCATACCACCCCAGATTGAACCGCATGACGCAATATCGTGTATCATGGGAGCTAAAGATATCTTTAGAGCCACGTCTTGATTTAGCCGCAACCCACAGCATATCCCCAAAAACAACCCACACCTTCTTATTGCAAAGCCAACCTTTTGATATATTAGTTTTTAATGTTTGAAGATGATGATGAATATTATCAGTCAAAAGTAAAAGCTGTAGTATTCATAGAGAAAGATAATAGCGTAACAGTTAAGTTCACTGGCTTTGAAGATAAAGATCATTCAGCCATGTTTAGTTCTTATTTGATGATGCTATTGAATATTGAAAACGCAATCATAAATGATGCACATTCTAAATCTATCCATTAATGAATAACAAATTTGAAACTATTATTAGCAACGGAAGTATTAATTATAAAATTCCATACTTTCCAAGAGAACAGCAAGTAGAACTGCATTTTAACATTAAAGAGTTTAGATGGTCAGTTTTAGTATGCCACAGAAGATTTGGAAAAACTGTGTGTATGATTAATCATTTACTTATGTCAGCATTACGTTCTACTAACAAAGCACCTAGATACGCATATATAGCGCCTACATTCAAACAAGCTAAATCTATTGCTTGGGATTATATGAAGCAATACACAAAGTTAATACCTAATGTTAAATTCAATGAAACAGAATTACGTTGTGATCTACCCAATGGCGCCAGAATAACATTGTTAGGTTCTGAAAACTCTGATGGGTTAAGAGGTATTTATTTAGATGGATGTGTAATTGATGAGTACGCAAATATACAAGGTAAGTTATTTACAGAGATTATACGACCAGCATTGTCAGATAGAAAAGGATGGTGCGTATTTATAGGTACGCCACAAGGAACAAATAATAACTTCTATGAATTATTCCAGCATGCACAAGGCGATAAAGAATGGTTCTATTATAAAGCTAAAGCATCTGAAACTAAAATTGTAGATCAAGAAGAATTGGATGCAGCGAAGAAAGTCATGGGTGAAAAAAAATACTTACAAGAATTTGAATGCGATTGGATAGCTAATATTGAAGGAGCTGTTTATGGAGATGTCATATCAAAAATGGAAGACAATCGTCAGTTAACTAGAGTTCCTTACAATCCTGCTTTGCCTGTATCAACCGCATGGGATTTAGGCGTATCAGATCATTCTGCTATTATATTTTTTCAACAGAATGGTAGCGCAATAAACATAATAGACTATTATGAGGAAAAAGGAGTTGGCTTACCACATTATGTGCAAGTGATACAAAGCAAAGACTACGTATATAAAGATCATTTTGCACCTCATGATATTGAAGTTACTGATTTTAGTAATGGTAAGACCAGAAGAGAAATAGCTTATCAACTTGGATTGAGATTTAAAGTTGTTCCAAAAATTCCTTTAGAGGATGGAATACATGCCACAGCAATGGTACTACCAAGATGTTATATTGATACAGATAGTTGCAAAAAGCTAATAGATGCGTTAAGACATTACCACAGAAAGTATATAGATAAAAACAGGATGTTTAGATCTAAACCTGTACATGATTGGAGTTCTCATGCTTGCGATGCGATGAGATATCTTGCAGTTGGTTTACAGGAAATAAATACTAGACAATCTGCTCCACAAAATGTAGCAGATAATAACTATAGGATTATATAATATGGGATTCTTAATGCCGAAGATGCCAAGTTTGCCACCAGTGCAACCTTTGCCACCAGCACCTACAAATAAATTAACACCAGAAGAGGAAGCAAAAATTGCTGCCGAACAAGCTGCCATTGAAAGAAGAAGAAAAGGTAGAGCATCAACAATATTAACTACAGATCTTTTAAATCAAAACGATACTACACCTGTAGAGAAAAAAACTTTGCTTGGTCAATAATATGGTATTAGAATTTTTTAAAAAAAAAGTAAAAACAGTTTACGCAGAAATTTCAAAAGAAGAAGTTAAAGAAAATAATTCTAATGAAACAAAATCAGAGACAGTAAAAGAAACTGTATCTGAAAATAAATCATCTTTAACTAGAGGTAATTAATATGGGTGGAGCAGTATCATCAATAGTAAAACCAATTACAAGTATTGTTTCTGGTGGTGGATCTTCATCAGCACAACAGACTGCACCATCTGCACCAGTTGTATCTCAATCATCTGCAACAGATGCTACACAAACAGTTTCAAAAAGAAGAAGAGGTAAATCTCCTACAATATTAACAGATGCTCTTGGTAATGCTGGAACAGTTACAACAGAATCTAAAACTTTATTAGGATCATAATGGCACAAACTGATTTATCAAAAGAACTTTTAAAAAGATTTGGCAAATTAAAATCACAACGTCAAAATTGGGAATCGCATTGGCAAGAAGTTGCTGATTATATGATGCCAAGAAAAGCAGACGTTACTAAAACAAGATCACAAGGTGATAAAAGAACAGAAGTAATATTTGATTCATCACCACTACATGCTGTTGAATTATTATCTGCATCACTTCATGGTATGTTAACTAATCCATCAACACCATGGTTCTCTCTTAAATTTAAAAACATTGAAGCAGGAGAAGATGAAGATACTGCAAATGAATGGTTAGAAGATACTACAGAAAAAATGTATGAAGTATTTAATCGTTCAAACTTCCAACAAGAAATATTTGAATTGTATCATGACTTAATTACGTTTGGTACAGCTGCAATGTTTATAGAAGAAGATGCAGAAGATGTTGTAAGATTTTCTACAAGACACATTGGTGAAATTTATATTTCAGAAAACAACAAAGGAAAGATTGATACAATATTTAGAAAATTTAAAATATC
>JBDKHK010000065.1:0-46490 GCA_039797705.1 Bacteroidota bacterium | reverse complement strand
AAGAAGCCAAAGATTTTTATACAGCAAGAATGATGGATCCAAGTGATATGGGAAAAACTGCTATGGCATTTTCTGCCGCCATGATGAAAGGTGCAGCTCCTGTGCAGCAACAGCCTGCGGTACAATCGCCTGCGGATTTTACGGCAAACGACATTCAAATCTACGTCAGCGAATACGATGTGCAAATGGTAGAATTTGCCAACAGCCAAACGCAGCAGCACATTGTATTGCAATTAGGTTTTGATGCAAAAGACGACTTTGAAAAAAACTACATCAACGGCAGAGTACATATTTCTATTAATGACCAATCGTATAGTATTTATGGAGGCGTTACAAAAGTAGAGCTGAGTAGCACAGAAATAAAATTTATTTTTGATGATGAAGGCAAAGAGCGTATGCAATGCGGCAGTGTTACAGTTTCGTATCAGATAGACGGTAAATTGTACAATTATCTGAAACGAAAAATGCGTTTTATGTATAAAGATATTTTGAGTGTCAAAGAAGAAGTCACGCCGAAAAGTTATGTGGTGAACGGCATTACGTTGAATGATGAATGGGCTTCATTTGCAACAGAAAATATTCAAATCGGACTTCGACCGAATTTACAAAACATCCAGGCAACAGGAAAATATCCTCAAGCAGTTTTTGTTGATTTTATGTCGGAAACTATTGGCGAAGACGAAAACGAATTAGCGTTGATAAACGAAGTGGAGGCTTGCCTGAAAGACACGTTGGAAAAAGATTTAGCAGCTGTTTTAGTATTTCATGTTACGGATTCCGAAAAACGCAGGTTCTTTGTCTATACACATTTAGACCAAAACAGTTTTATGACACGCATCAACGATGCTTTCCGTCTGTTGCCGAAATTGCCACTCAACTTTTCAGGTGGAAAGGATGACAATTGGGAAAATTACACAAACTGTTTGAAAGATTACAAGAACAATGAGTAAAATAAAATTATAACAAATGAACATTAAAATTTTAAACATTAAAAAAATGAAAACAATAACATTAAACAGAATAGCAATTATCATATTGGTATTGCTAATGTCTGCAAGCATTTCAGCCTGTAAAAAAGACAACAAACAACCTGAACAAAATTTGAAAGGTAAGATTGCACCCTCAATTTCTATGACAAGAGATGGAGATATCGAATTTTATGACCTTAGAGATAAAAATAACCCCCAAAAAGCTGCCTTCAACATTAAAGGAAATGCAAATACATTAACCTTAGAATTTGTAAAAAGCAGACCCATTGGTATCAAAACAATTAAAGCAGATTACGGCGATTTATCCATCAATCATAATAAAGAAATATACTTAGCCGATAGAAACTGGGCAAACTGGAGCAA
Source organism: Bacteroidota bacterium (assembly GCA_039797705.1). GTDB lineage: Bacteria > Bacteroidota > Bacteroidia > Chitinophagales > JADIYW01 > JADJSS01. The sequence continues at coordinate 45,138 of JBDKHK010000065.1, read as the reverse complement.
TATTTCGACAGTACGCAATTGGCTAATTTTGAATAATGACAATACAAATCAATTATATCCAGCATATCAAGATGAAGAAGCAAAAACCAAATTATACGATTATGCAAATACTTTTGATGGCTATGATACTAAAGCTAACTGGGGCAAAGCTGGAACTATTAATGGTGGTATCGAAGTTTATGAAAACTACGGAGGTGGATATAACACTAGAAATGCTTTCTATTTCAATTTTAAAACTCAAGAATATCTATTTCAAAAAGATTTAAATAGCTCAACTTATGCACCCGTTTATGGATATAAAATTACAGATTTAATAAAAAAACCGAACGGGAATATGGATACTGACCCTATTGACTGGACAAAAACTGATTTTGCATTTGTACTTAATATTGAAAAAGATTTTGTTTATAACAACAAAAAAGTCTCACTTATCATCTTTGTAGATATGGATACGAAATCCTATGTAAAAGTTTTACGCAATCTGGAAGACGATGCTACTGACGGTGCAGATAAAGGCAGACAAACCTTGCTTACTACTTCTTGGCAACCACTCAGCAATCTAATAAAAGGTTGGGATTTGTAAAATACGACTAAGTGATGAGTCAGAAAATAATAAATAAAGATAACGGTGAAATTACCATCAATAATTTCATTGTTTCCGCTCAAACTAAACTCGAAGATTTGCTAACGCATTTCGGCAAAGACATAATAAGCAAATCGACATACACATCTGACTATTACTTTTTGCCGCAGATGAAAATAGACGAATATTATATCAAATTCAGTTTTAAGTTTCGTGAAGATATGTTGCAAAGTGTAAATTTTGAAATTGAAACAGAGCCAGTAGAAAGAGAACCTTGGGGCAACAACAGAGATGTGGAAACAAAATGGATAGCTGACCAAATGGACGACAAGAGCAATTTTATCTGGAATATGAACGTTCCAAAACAATATATTCTGAAGCACAGCTGGGGCTATATCGGCGTTATCTACGATTTTAAAAACGGCACATTTGACAGTGGATTACATTATAATAATTTTCCAACAATTAAATTGTGAGCAACATGAAAAAAAATATTTTATTATTACAAGGGGAATCTCGCTATTAGTTGCCTGTAAAAAAGAATAAATGAATATAGAATATAAATATCTCTTTTAGGAACTTGATGTATTCTAATTACTGTTGCAAATAAAAGAATTGGAAAATATTTTCTTACCTTCATTTTTCAATTCATTAGTTTCTTTTAAATGCTTCATTAATATGAAATATCATTCTATCAATACTCAGCTTTTTATAGACAATCGTAAACGATTCACACAAGAATTGCCTCCTAATTCCATGGCAATTTTATTGGCAAATGATGAGATGCCCCGCAGTGCCGACCAAGCATTTGTTTTCCGTCAGAACCCCGATTTATTTTGGCTGAGTGGAATAGACCAAGAAAAAACCATTTTAATCATTTACCCAGATTGTCCAAATCCATTATACAGGGAAGCATTATTTTTGCGCAAAACAAATGAAGTCATTGCAGTATGGGAAGGGCATAAATACACCATGAATGAAGCTCGCAATACTTCAGGAGTTCAGCAAATATTTTGGGAAGAAAGTTTTGAATCAGCCCTAAAATCATTGATGACCTATTGCGAGCGCGTCTATGTAAATTTGAACGAAAATGACCGCAGCGACAGTGTCGTTCCGTATAAGGATATACGCTTCACGAATGAACTAAAATACAACTACCCAGCACACGAATTCAAACGATTGGGACCGATAATGGCTAAATTGAGAAGTGTAAAACATCCGTTAGAGATAGATTTAATCAAACAAGCTTGCGGCATTACAAGAGATGCTTTTAAGCGCGTGTTGAAATTTGTAAAACCCGGCGTGATGGAATATGAAGTGGAAGCAGAAATCATCCATGAATTTATTCGTCAAAGAGCTAACGGACATGCTTATACGCCTATCATTGCAAGTGGCGCCAATGCTTGCGTGCTGCATTATGTAGAAAATAATAAACCTTGCAATGACGGCGATTTAGTGTTAATGGATTTTGGCTCAGAATATGCAAATTATGCTTCTGATTTAACGCGGACTATTCCTGTAAATGGACGTTTTTCACCCCGACAAAAAGACGTGTATAATGCCATTTTGCGCGTGATGAAACAAGCAAAAACAATGCTGAAACCGGGTGTTATCTTAGCCGAATACAATAAAGAAGTAGGCAAAATAATGGAAAGTGAATTAATTGGCTTAAGCTTGCTGGACAAGGATGCGGTACAAAAACAAGATCCTGAAAATCCATTATACAAAAAATATTTTATGCACGGAACTTCCCATTTTATGGGAATAGATGTGCATGATATTGGTAATCGTTATGCTCCAATGCAAGTGGGAAATGTATTTACTTGCGAACCCGGAATTTATATCCAGGAAGAAAAAATAGGGATTCGTATTGAAAATGATATTTTAATCACCGAGAATGGAACCATAGATTTGATGGAAGATATTCCAATTGAAGTAGAAGAAATTGAAGATTTAATGAATAGCTAATAACCTATAATAGATGGGCGTATTAAGTATAATTATCATCATTCTTATCAGCATAATTACACCTATTGGAATAGCAATAGGATATGCGCTTTTTAAAAAATCAGAAAAAATATGGGATAGGAAAAAAGCGGAAAATAAAATGGATTAATTTATTTTATTTTGCAACTTTGATTAGTGCCTAAAGTTCTGTTGTTTTCTCTTTCGTAACTGTCGCAAACACGCTTGGCACCCATTTTTCCTAAAGATTGTATGGGTGTTACTTGAATAACTTTTCCGCCAGCGCTACATTCACAATTCCATGTTTGATTGCAAGAAGAAAGAGTAATTATTGAAAGTGAAAAAGCTGTCAATAATAAGGCATATTTTCTTTTCATAGAAAGATAGATTAATATTTTAAAGATACAACTAATTCTGTAATTATCAACAGGTCTTTTTTTTCTATTGTTTTAAGTTATTTTGTTGCTGGTGCATACTCAATGCAAAATACTATTTTTACAACATGCTCGACAAAACAGAAGGTATAGTTTTAAAAACGGTGCGCTATTCTGAATCCAGTTTGATTGTATCCATTTTTACTAAAAAACATGGATTACTCAGTTTTATGGTGCAAGGTATCCGCAATAGCAAGAACAAGCAAAAAGGAAATATTTTGCAACCTTTAAATATGTTGAATTTAGAAATATACTTGAAAGAACAACGCAATCTGAATAGGATTAAAGAATATACAACAGCACATATTTATCAAAACTTATCGTATGATTTTTCCAAACAAAGTATCGCTATTTTTTGTATCGAATTAGTATCTAAATGTATTAAAGAACATGAAATAAACGAACCATTGTATCATTACCTCACCTTGTTCTTAACGGAGTTGGATACCACCACTCATTCTGTAGAAAATAAACCGCTTTTCTTTTTGCTGGAAACAGCAGGTATATTAGGGTTCGAGCCATCTTTGCATAATATATTACACGGCATTTATTTTAATTTAGAAAATGGAAAATTTGAAGATACTTTAGCTTCTTCCCAAAGTTGTTTGAATGCACACGAAACGGAAATTTTTAAAAAATTATTGGCAATATACTATGATAAAAATGAATTGAAATTGAGTGGTGCTGAACGCAAAATGATGTTGGATAAATTGCTATTGTATTACCGATGGCATGTGTCTGATTTTATGGATTTAAAATCTCCCAAAATATTAAGTGAAATTCTGAGATAATTACAAATTATACACCCGCTTTCAATTTCTCTGCGTTTTCTTCAAAAATTAATTTGTCAATAATATTTTGCAAATCACCATTCATAATTTCACCTAAATTATACATAGTCAAATTGATTCTATGATCGGTTACACGACCTTGCGGATAATTATAAGTACGAATTTTTGCACTTCTATCCCCAGTAGAAACTAAGGTTTTACGTTGTTTAGCAATGGCTTCATTGTGTTCGTTTAATGCTTTTTCATACAAACGTGTACGCAATACTTTCATGGCGCTTTCGTAATTCTTATGTTGCGATCGTCCATCCTGACATTCAGCAATAGTACCCGTCGGCAAGTGCGTCAATCGCACGGCTGATTCCGTTTTGTTTACGTGTTGCCCACCAGCTCCCGAAGCACGATACACATCTTTTTTTATATCCGCCGGATTGATTTCAACATCTACTTCTTCTGCTTCTGGCAATACCGCTACAGAAGCGGCTGAAGTGTGCACGCGCCCTTGCGATTCGGTTTCAGGCACACGTTGCACCCGATGCACCCCCGATTCATATTTCAATGTCCCATAAACACTCTCTCCAGATACCTCTACCACTACTTCTTTAAATCCACCTGATGTTCCCGTATTTTCATTGATGATTTCTGTTGTCCATCCTTTTTCTTCGCAATATTTTAAATACATGCGCAATAAATCTCCAGCAAAAATACTCGCTTCATCTCCACCCGTTCCTGCACGAATTTCTAAAATAGCATTTTTATCATCTTCCGGATCCTTCGGAATTAATAAATAATGAATCTCATCTTCCAGTTTTGGCAATCGCTCTTGCTGTTCATCCAATTCTGCTTTTGCCATCTCACGTAACTCCGCATCTTTTTCTTCTTGCAAAACTTGTTTGTTGAAATCTATGTTTGACAATAGATTTTTATACTCCAAATAAGCATTAATAATAGGTTCTAAATCTTTATATTCTTTAGAAGTTTTTTTGAATTTTTGCATATCTGATACTACTCCAGGGTCGCTCAACTGTGACTCTAAATCTTTATACCTGAAATAAATAAGTTCTAATTTATCTAACATAATTTCGGAAAATAGTGCGCAAAAATACGCTTTTTAGTCGATTACACATAGTAAAACAAATAGATTACACATAGCTTTAATATTGAAATAAAAAAAGCCATCTTTTTTGAGAATGGCTTTTTATGGTTTAATGGTGTAATTTTATTTTGAAATAAAATCAAATAATTTCCTTACAACAGTACCATAACTTGATGGCATTGTTCTTGCCAGTCTATCACCCATTTCGGCATCTATTCCTATTAATACACGTTCTCTTTTCTTTTCAATATGTTTGATAATAGTTTTGGCGGCTTCCTCAGGTGTAGTGCGCTCCAATGCTTTTTGGAAACTTCTATCCAGTTTTGGGTTCGATTCATAATGAATGGCATTTTTATAAATATTAGTATTGATACCACCTGGATGAACACAATATACTTCAATATTTGTGTTGTATAAATCAGAACGCAACGCCTCTGTAAATCCTCGAACCGCAAATTTAGTAGTACAATAAGGCACCTGATCTGGAACTCCCACTAAGCCAAATAAACTAGAAACATTAACAATAACAGCTTCTGGACGCGATAGGAGCGTGTCTAAAAATTCTTTAGTATGATTAATAACGCCCCAAAGATTTACATCTACTATTTTATGAAAGTCTTCCATTTTTACCTGTTGCATAGAAATTTTTCCTAATGCAAAACCAGCATTATTAAACAGTAAATCAATATGACCATGTTCTTTTAATACTGCTTTGACAAATTCTTTTATCTCTTTTTCTTTAGAAACATCTACAACATAGGTATAACAACTTGCCCCAATAGTTTCTACTTTACTTTTAGTTTCCTCTAATCCAGCAGCATTCTTATCTGAGAGAATTAATACAGCTCCTTTCTTGGCTAATTCGATAGAAAGCGCTTGTCCAATACCCGAACCGGCACCGGTGATAACAGCAATTTTGTTTTTAAAATTTCTCATTTTTATTAGTATTAAGTCAGCAAGGTATTGATTTGAATCAAATAATACACTAAACAGATGTAAAAAACATACTATTGATGACTTTTTTAATAACTTTAACATTACAATTCAACAAATAGTTAGATATTTGTTCTTGTAAACGTAACAACAACAAAGTTGATGATAAAACAAACCCTGACTATAGCTTTCATTTATGTATTGTCTATTTTAGGTTTTACTACATTGGCAAGTAGAAGTTACGCAGCCGACAACAATGTAAAAACGATTGCAATAAATGCAAAAAAAAGTTCAGTACATTGGATAGGTAAAAAAATAGTAGGACAACATTCAGGAAGCGTGAACATACAGACAGGAAATATTGTTATAAAAAATGAACTCTTAGCAGGAGGGTATTTTGTGATAGATATGAGGTCTTTGAAAAATGAAGATTTGAAGGATGCGAGTTATAATAAAAAATTAGTTAATCATTTGAATAGTGCTGATTTTTTTAATGTAACAGAATACCCAACAGCAACGGCAAAGATTACAAAAGTATCCGTAATTAGCCCGAACGAATATTCTGTAACGGCAGACTTTACGATAAAAGGAATAACAAAAAGTGTAACCTTTCCAACGACATTAAAAACAGGTGGAAATGGATATAAAGGAAATGCAAACATCACTTTAGATAGAACACTGTGGGACATCAGATACGGTTCCTCCAGTTTCTTCGAGGGAATTGGCGATAAAGCCATCAAGAATGAATTTGAGTTGAAAGTGAATATTGTATCTAATTAAGTACTCTATTGATTGCCGTGAGGCAATTGGGTTTTTCATAGTTTTATGGTTTTTGTGGCTAGTCCAATCCTCTCCGGGTTGGATTAGTCATTTTTAGAAGAAAGCAATCTGAAAATAATGCAACAGTATGCAACAGCATAATACCATTTATACCTTTATAGGATTATATAAATGGCAATTTTTGTTTATATAATGGGAGATGAAAATTATAGAGCAATCGCATTTGCTTTGTCTAATTGCTCTTGCGAACCGATGTCTATCCAAGTGTCTTGATCGTGATGGTATGCCTTAATGATGTGTTGATTACAAATATCCAAATACCAATCTATCATGGAAAAAACACCAGAAAATCTACAGTTATTGAAAACTTCAGGTGATACGATTTGATAACCACTGAATGCAAATTCTTGTAAGGATGAATTGGTTATTCTTGGATTTTTTATTTCATGGGTTTTAGTATTTTTCCATCCACACAAAATATCGTTTTCATCCATTAGCAAATAACGAGATGAAGAACGACTGCGTACTGCTAAAGTAGCAATACTTTTATTTTTCTCATGAAAATTATAAAAATCAGTCAAATTTATATTGGTAAAAATATCTGCATTGCATACTAAAAACGATTTGTCATCATCAAAGAATTTTTTTGCTTTCAGCAATCCTCCTCCAGTTTCCAAAATCATAGCTCGTTCATCCGAAATTTCTATACGAATTCCGAAGTTTTTATGCTCTTGCAAAAAATCAATTATCTGCTCTCCGAGGTAATGAATATTGAGGATGATTTCATTAAAACCATGTTTTATTAAATGCTCAATTGTGTGCTGCAACATTGGTTTATTGCCTACTTTTACTAAGGCTTTCGGGCAGTTGTCCGTAAGCGGACGAAGCCTTGTTCCTAATCCTGCTGCAAAAATCATTGCTTTCATACGCTTAGATAAAATGTCCTTGAATCACTCGTTCTACGTGACGCACTTGCACGTCTATTTGGTATTTTTCTTTTATATATTTAGCCGTTTGCTCCGCACAATACACACTTCGATGCTGACCGCCGGTGCATCCAAAATTTATTTGTAAATTTTCAAAATCACGCTCTAAATAATTTTGAATATTGATGTCAATAACTTTGTAAATATTTTCTAAAAAATCTTTTGCTAAGCTTTGTGTTTCTAAAAATTCAATCACCGGTTTGTCTTTTCCTGTCAAGTGTTTGTAGGGTTCGTATCTTCCGGGATTTAATAATCCTCTGCAATCAAAAATAAAGCCACCACCGTTGCCACTGCTGTCATCCGGAAGTCCACGTTTGAAAGAAAAACTATTGATTTCTATTTTTAAAGGTTTTTGTGAGCCATCCCATTTTTCGTCTTTTAAAATATCAGATACTACTAATTGTTCTAATACATTTGTTAATTCAGGTAAATGTATTTTTAGATGAATATTTTTCAAAAACCATTTCACGTTTTCCAATGCCGGAATAATGCTTTCAATAAAGTGTGCTCGTTTTTCAATTAAACCTCTAAAGCCATACGCACCCAATACTTGCAACATTCTTATTAATACAAATGCATAATATCGCTCTTTAAAATCTTGTGGATGAATCGTAATTAAATTGCTTACTTGTTTCGCATAATAATCGAAAAGTTCTTCGCGTTTTTCAGGTGGAATTTTTGCTCCAGCCTGCCACAATAGCGAGGCTACATCATATTGCAAAGCACCTTTTCTGCCGCCTTGATAGTCGATAAAATAAGGCTTATCATTTAGTATCATTACATTTCTGGATTGACAATCTCGAAACATAAAATATTGATTGGGTTCTTTTAATAAATAATCAGTAAGAGTATGAAAATCCTTGTTTAGTTTTATTTCGCTGAAATGTACTCTGGCAACTCGCGCAAAATAATATTTGAAAGAATTTAAATCCCAAAACATAGAACTGCGGTTAAATTCTTGGATAGGATAACAGGTAGAAAAATCAAAATTTTCAGTTCCGTGAATTTGTAAATACGCTAATTGTTGTAAAACTTGTTTTAGATAATTTGTTACGCTTTCTGTAATTCCATCATTTTTTATAATAGAATATAAAGATATATTGCCTAAATTTTCTTGTAGATAATATTCTTTATTTTTGCTTGCAATATATATTTCTGGTACAGAAATTCCTTTGCCTCTAAAATGATTGGTGTGATGAATAAAGGTTTCGTTTTCTTGCGTGTCTTTCCCATACGTGCCTACGGCACTGTGTGATGTTCCTTTTAATATAAAATAAATTCTATCAGAGCCTGCTTGTGGTAGTTGGGAAATAGTTTCACAAGGTTCTTTAAAAAAATCGGAGTAAAGTTTTTTTAGAATTTCTTCGTGCATGATACAAATATACAGCAAATATTTATTCCATTTTTAATCCAAATAATACAAACGTTTTACACGAGAAGAAATGCGTGTCAATAGTTCATACGGAATCGTGCCAATTTTTTTGGCAGCTTCTATTATAGAAATTTCTTTGCCGTAAATTTCACATTCATCGCCATCAGCAACATTGTCGATGTGCGTAATATCCGCCATGCACATGTCCATGCAAATATTTCCAATAATATGCGCTCGTTGTCCTGCAATAAAAACTTCCCCCATGCCGTTTCCCATTCTTCGATCGTAGCCGTCTGCATAGCCAATTGCCAAGATGGCAATCTTTAAATCTTTATCGGCTTTTCCTTTGCGAGAATAGCCAACGGTTTGCCCTTGCGGCACGATTTTTATTTGTGCAATTCTTGTTTTTAATTTTCCGATAGGTAGTAATTCTTTCTGAATTTGATTGGCACTGTCCACGCCGTAAAGCCCTATTCCTAATCGGACAAAATCATAATGTGCTTGTGGAAAACGCAAAATGCCGCTGGAATTTAATATGTGTTTTTTGATTGGATAATTAAGGGTAGAAATTAAAATAGAAGATAGTTTTTCAAATGTATTAATTTGTTCTATCGTAAAACTGTCTAAGGTTTTATCTTCGCTTGCTGCTAAATGAGAAAAAGTTGTTTTTACAACAATGTTTTTGTGTAGTTGTAATAAAGAAATAAGTTCTTCTAATTCATTTTCTACAAACCCCAAACGATTCATGCCCGTTTCCAATTTAATATGAATAGACACTGTTTGGTTGCCTGCTTTTTGAATCAATTGTTGCAAAATATGCAAAGAATAAATTTCAGGTTCTAATTGGTATTGCAACATTCTGTCAAAGTCCACCGCATCGGGATTCATCACCATAATGGGCGTTTGAATGCCTTCCCGCCGTAGTTCTACGCCTTCATCTGCGTACGCAACTGCCAAGTATGAAATATGTTGTTTTTCCAGTAAACTTGCAATTTCGGTACTTCCACTTCCATAAGAAAAGGCTTTCACCATTGCAATAACACCGGTGTTTTTTGGTAAATGTTTTTTATAAATATTCAAATTATTGACCAATGCATTCAAATTAATCTCTAAAACGGTAGCATGTGTTTGTCCAATTAATTGTGCTGTTATTTTTTCAAAATAAAACCTGCGTGCACCTTTTAATAAAATTAATTCATTCTCAAATTTCAATACATTAAATTGTGCAATGAGCTGCTCTGTGCTTTCAAAAACATACCATTCCTTTACTACATACGCCAACGATTCGATGTGATGCATAAAAGCTTTGCCTACACCGATGAGTTTGTCAAAAGAATTTAGTTGTAAAACTTCTTTTAATTTTTTAATAAATGATTTTTCATCCAACCCCGATTCTTCAAATTCAGAAATAATCAGTGTTTTCTTTTTGTTGGATTCTTGTTGTTTTAAGAAATCTAATGCAATTTGTAAGGAATGGAAATCGGCACTGTATGAATCATCAATAATGGTGCAATTGTTGATGCCGTATTTCAACTCTAAGCGCATTGGTAAGTTGCGCAAAGTATCCATTCTTTTTTGGATAAAATCATCTGTATATCCAAGCTCTTTAAGTAATACAATGCAATGCAAGCAGTTTTCTACCGAAGCATCATCCGCAAATGGAATATGAAATGGGATATTATTAATAAAAATTTGAGTGTCGTTCTGTGTCTGTTTTTTGTTGGATAATTTGTAATTATCATTATCCAATGTTCCAAAAGAAATGAATGTATTATTCTCTTTTATTTGTTCCCGTATTTCTTTGTATGTTGAGGAATATATGACTTTCTTACAGTTTTTAAATAACTCTAATTTCTCTTTTACTTTTTCTTCCAAAGAAGAAAAACCAGCATCATGTGCTGTTCCAATAGTAGTAAAAATCCCGATAGTTGGTTGAATAATTTGCTCCAAATTTTGCATTTCATTTTTGGAGGAAATACCTGCTTCAAAAATTGCCAATTCATTTTCTTTAACCATATTCAACACAGAAATCGGCACACCGATTTGTGAATTATAACTCTTCGGACTTTTGACAATATTTTTTTCGGTGCTTAATAATTGATACAACCATTCTTTTACAATTGTTTTCCCGTTGCTGCCCGTAATACCGACAACGGGAATGGAAAATTGCTCTCGGTGAAATTTAGCCAGTTGTTGAAGTGCAACAGTTGTATTCTCTACCAAAATGAATGTAGCATCCGAAAATTTGTCTGTATTTATTTCTTGTGAAATAACAAAATGACGAATGCCTTTTTTATAGGCAGTTTCTATATATTGATGTCCATTGTTTCTGGCAATTAAACAAAAAAACAAACTGTGTGTAGGCTGAGTAATTTGACGGGTATCAATACAAATATGAGCAATAAAAGTATTTCCTTCTTTTTGGGAAAATTTCCCTTTTATAATGTTCTTAATTTCGTCAATAGAATAATTCATACATTACAAAAATAGAGTTATTTTGACAGCTTTTTATTTATACCCGATTAAGAGTTTGTCATTTTCCTCTTTGAAAAAGTAATTGTTTATTTTATAATTATTTCCATCGGTACTTTTGCCCGTTTGAATATCAAATTTATAACCGTGCAAAGGACAAATTATCGTGCCTTTTTTATTGCAATGCCCCTGATGTAATAAACCACCAGCGTGTGGACAGGTATCTTGAATGCCAAAAATGCCTGTTTCTAATTTAGTTACACAAATTGTTTTTCCTTGAAAGTTTATTTTTAATAATTGTTGAAACTTCAAATGTTCTATTTGTTCTGTCATTTCACTCGATAACTCCTGCCACTGCATTTTGTAAATATAATTTGCTTCAAAAATAATGAATTAGCTTAATTTATTTATTTTGACCTCAAAACATAAAATTTAATTTACTCGTGTGTTTTTTTTGACTAATTTTAATTTCTAATTAATTACAAACCAAGCTAAATGAAAAAACTACTCTTTATTTTTGGAGCAATAGCGATACTGACTTCGTGTAAGAATAACGGAACTACCAACGCAACAGAAAATAATGCGGCAACAAACGCAGAAACTAAAATTATTGATAGTGAAAATCATGGAGATGCCTTAAAATCGGCTTCTTATGAGGTAGAAACTACCATGCCAGCAGGAATGGGCACTACCAAAACCAAAACTATTTTTGATGATTATGGTAAAAAATCAAGAACAGTCATTCAATCTTCTATTTCATTTGGCGGAAAAGCAATGAATTCAGCATCTAATAATTTACTGTTGGACGGTTACGTATATAACTGGCAAACGGACCAAAAAACAGGTATGAAATTCAAATTAGATGAAACTAAAATGGATTTAAAAAATACAGATTTTAGCAGATTATCTGAAGAAATGAAAAAGAAATTGAATTTTAAAATGGAAGGGAAAGAAGATATAAACGGAAAAGAGTGCACGGTAGCAAGTTTTAGCAGTGAACAAATGCAAGGAAAAGTATGGGTGTGGAAACAAATTCCGATGAAAACAGAACTTAATGTTGTGGGCAAAACTATTACAAGTAAATTAATTTCATTAGACGAAAATCCATCTATCCCATCGGGTACTTTTGAAATTCCATCAGACGTGCTATTTAATGAAATGCAATTGCCTGCTACTGCCGAAAAATAAAATTAGACTACGCCACAAATACTCATAGTATGGCCGCTTCGATAGAAGCGGCTATATTTGTTAAGCCTTGTATTAATTCCTCTTCGTGCGGATAGCCAAAACCAATGCGCATACAACGGTCATCTTGCTCAAACCAATGCCCCGGGCCAACAATAGTTTTATATTTTTCAAATAATATTTTATAAAAAAGAACAGTATCTACTTTATATGTTTGTTTTATTCTTGGAAAACAAACCACACCTGCTGTAGGTTCTACCCATTCTAAATAAGATTGCTCATTTTGTATCCAATTTTTGATGATAGAAAAGTTAGATTTGATATGCAAATGCGTTTTTTGTAAATAATTGGGTTGTTGTAAAATATGCAATGCAATAGCTTCATCCACCACAGAATTACAAATAATAATTTGCTCTTTAGCAGCCAAAAAATCCAACATTCTCTTTTTGTTTTTATGAATCAGCCAGCCCGTGCGGATGCCCGGAACGCCATGCGCTTTGGAGAGAGAACCAACCGAAATAACTTGTTCACTTTTTGCTGCATAATAAGGCACAAGTACAGTTTGAAAATTTAGATAACGATAGGTTTCATCTACCAAAACAACGATACCTTGTTGTTCAGCTATTTCAATAATTTTTTCAATAATATTTTCTTCAAAAACAACTCCCGTAGGATTGTGCGGTGACGTAATACTGATTAGTTTAGTGTTAGTTCGAATAGCAGATTTAATTTGCTCAATGTCTATTTGAAAATTATTTTCAAACGTTACATCTATATAAGTTATTTCGCAGTCAATTGCTTTGGGTGTTTCAATATTGGTGGCGTAGTTTGGTCGAATAACAATTAGATGATCGTCTTTGCTCAATAAAGTTGTAGAAATAATAAACAAAGCAGTGGCAGCACTTGGGCAAACCAACACCTCTTCGGGAGAGAGCAAATTTTCCTCTTTTATAATTTCTTTTCTCAATTCAATGCTGCCGCGATGTTCGCCATAACACAAAAATAAATCATCTAAATTTAGTTTTAAATCTCTGAAATAAATATCTCGCACAGAGCTTTCTGCTAAATTGTATTGGATGTTGGAATAGCCCATTTCTTCGGGGCTTTCCACTTCTATGGACATTCTTTTGTATTGCATATATTTTATTTATTTTTTCATGGATGCAATCCATTCTCGAATTAAGGCAATTCCTTCTTTGTGTTGTTGTGTTCTTCCTAATTCTGGCATTCGTATTTCTGGGTCATTATCAGAAATACGATACACTAAAATAGAAGAATCTGGTTTTCCTGGAACGATGTCGTATTTAAAATTCCCACTTGCTTTCCCCGCAGCTACAGGGCTTTTCATCATTCCCCAACTTTCAGGGTTTTTATCACTTAATAATAAAAACAAACCAGAAGTATTGGCACTGCCTTCCGGACGGTGGCAATGAGAACAATTAATTTCTAAATAAGATTTTGCTCTTTCTTCCAAAGTGCCGGATGCTGGATCAAAAGCATTTGCAATTTTATTATGCATATTTTCTTCTTTATGATAGCCTTTTAAATAACCGACTTCTTCCCATTTTTCCAATTGATTTTTTGAGCCTTCGGCATATTTAAAATCCATATTCAAATTGCGTATTTTAGGACCGATAGGAAGTGCTACATTGTTAAAATTGTGACAGTTTTTGCATTGATTTTTGTTGGGAACAAAGTAATCGAAATCTCTTTTTTCTCCTTGTAAGTCCGTAAAGGCAACGTGCTTAGTATCTCCAACAATATTTAATTCTGCATCTGTTTGTTGGTCGTTCCAAACATAAGCAATATTATCCCATCCATTTTTTCTTTTTACCAATAAGCGAGTTTCTATCAGTTTCCTTCCTTTTGATTCATCTCGAAAATCATACGGATAAAAAAAGTTTTTTATCAAAACAGCCCCCACGGGAAAATCCAATGCTTCTTCTTTTGAATAATTGGCAGCAGTGCCTTCTGGCATCCATACAAACCGAGCTTTGTGCGCATAATCGCTGAATAATGCAGTTATTACATCATACGGAAGCACCTTGTTATTGGGAATTAAATCTTTTATATTTCCTTTAAAAAAATGATATTCGGATAGTTTTTCAAAAGGTTTTGCATCCACGTTCATAGATACTGTTTCATTGGAAATGTTGCATTGATTGAAAAATAGAATACTTAAAATTCCAATTAAACTCCAAATGCTAAACAATTTTTTCATCATCTATGAATTTTACAAACTAAAAAAAAATATCATTTTGCGGCGGACGGATTTAAGTTATTTCCGTTGATACCTTTGTATTCGCAATTAAATTTAGAAAGGTCGCTGTCTTTATAATTCATAATATCTGCACGACCTGTTGCTTTCCATAAATTTAGATTGCCGAATTTTATCTCTCCGTTATTACGAATACAGATGCGTTTATCTTCTGGTACTTGCCCGTTTTTATCTCTAATTTTTGGATCTGAAGAGCCATCTACCAATATGTCAATACTACCTTTGAAAGTGGCGGTTAGAAGTTTTCCTAAATCGGTAGATAAATCAGGGATAGCAATTTTTCGTTTAAAGGTATTGTCGTGAATATTGATAGCGGTACAATATGGGCCATACGTAGAATCATTGATTTGTTTGCCGGTTATAAAGTAACTGATAACCGCCACGCCCACTGTTTTATTATCAATAATTCTATTGTTAAAAACATCTACGCTATCTGTAGCCATAATTATCATGCCACTGCCGGGTGGAATAGTAGATACAATACTTCCTGGCTTTCCAAAATTTTGAAAATTATTATTTAAACAATCATTGTCCCATATTTTTGCATTTCGCCCATTTGCTTGAAATAGTTTTGGCAAATCAAAAACTAAAATACCGCCACTGTTATTTTCTGCTTTATTTTTATATACATCAGAATTTATGCAGTTTTCAATTTCTATTCCTGCCACATTGTGATGTGCATAGCAATGACGAACAGTAACATTGGTGGATTGCCCCACATATACTCCAGCATCCGCACAATAAGATACTTCAGCGTTTTCCAATAACACATTTTTACATTCTACTGGATAATAACCGTAATTGCCGTTTGAGGTGTCTGCGCCAGTAGTCCAAGTAGAGTTCATGTGGTGAATGTGAACACCGTCACAGCCTTTTAATTTCAAATTATCGCCTTTTGCATCTTGTATAGTAAAGTTTTCAAAGGTGATATTTTGACAATTGGTGGCTAAAATGCCTTCGGCGCCTTCTGTTTGGTTTAGAAAGGATAAAATGGTTTTATCTACTCCAGCACCTTTGATAGTTACATTCTTTTTGCCTTCAATAGAAAGTCCTTTTTTTAATAAAAACTTTCCGGCGGGCAATTCTATTACTCCACCATCTTCTACTAGGATAAATTGTTCTAAAAATTGTTTTTGATATTTTTCATCTGTTTCAAACCCAGCAGTTTCTCCCGCTTTTTTGCCTTCTCTATTACAGTTGCTACACATAAATAGTGTAACCATTAGAAATAAATATAAAATTCTAGTTGACATTTTTTATTCTTTAAAGTGAATATAATAAAAAAGAACAATAACAAATAAGATATTGCATTGAAAATAAGGTCTGCTTAATTCTCTTTTATAAAATCAGTAATAATTCATTAAAGTTATTACTTTTGTAAATCTAAGAATTAGAATGAGCGTAAAAAATATTATATATATCACGTTGGGATTATTCTTGTTGCTTTTTTTATTCGGCACCGTACATCTTTATGGTAGCAAAAGAAATAAAGTTTATAAAGATCAAGTAGTCATTCATAATTTATCTGATCCCAAAGGAATTAATCCATTAACGGTTTCTGATGCAACTACCAGAAATTATATTGCACCTTATATATTTCAGAAATTAATCAATTTTGATTATACAACGTTAAAGTTTGTTCCAGTTTTAGCCACAGAAGTTCCGGAAGTTATTGAAAATGGTAATCACTTAGAAGTGACATTTCATATTAGACCAGAGGCAACTTGGAATAACGGCACCCCAATTACAGCAAAAGACGTAGCTTTTTCTATTAAAGCTGTTATGACACCAAAAGCCAACACTGTTCATTTACAATCTGCTTGCGATTTTATACAATCCATTGTTACTTATCCTGATGATGAACGTAAAATTACTTTTGTATGTGAAAAATACATGGATATTTTAGGCGCTTTCCCTTACGAAGTAGAAGTTTTGCCAGAATATATTTTTGATCCAAAAGGAATTTTAAGAAGATATAGTATTGAGCAACTCAAACACGCTACCGAGAAGGTTCAAAATGCAAAAGATATAAAAGAATTTATTGATTTGTTTAATTCGGATAAAGCCGCACGAGATGAATCTATGATGCAAGGCTCTGGAGCGTATAAATTGACTGCTTTCCAAACAGGACAACGGGTGATTTTAGAAAGAAAAAAGAATTGGTGGGGCGATAAAATGAATAAAGTTAATCATCATTTTGAAGCATATCCTAAGCGATTGATATATGAAGTAATTAATGATTTTAATACTGCTTATACTGCGATGAAGAATGAACAGTTAGATTTTATGTTTTCTACACCCATAAAACCATATATAGACTTAGATGATTCACCCAAATTCACGGAAAATTTTGTAAAATCAACCCCAATAATGTTTGGGTACCAATGTATTGGGATGAATCATAAAGACCCCATTTTAAAAGATGTGAAAGTTAGGCAGGCTTTAGCATATTTAACCAATGTCGATCAAATGATAGATAAAGTATTTTATAATATGGCAATACGAACCGTTGGTTCTATTCAACCCAACACTAAATATTATAATGACACCATTAAACCTTATCCTTACGATGTGAAAATGGCAAGTAAATTATTGAAAGAGGCTGGCTGGGCAGATACCGATGGCGATGGGTTTTTAGACAAAGTGATTGATGGAAAAAATACAAAATTTGAACTCAAATATTTTTACAATAGTGGTAATCCGGTTAGAGAAATGATTGGGTTGTTAATTCAAAAAAGTTACAAGCAAGCGGGTGTAAATATTATAGTTCAACCATTAGATTGGTCATTGTACTTAAATGAATTACAAAAGCACAATGCACAATTATGGTATCAAGGTTGGGTTTCTCCTCCAGGATTGAGTGATGACAAACAAATATATCACACTTCCAGTGCCGTAGATGGCTCTAATTATATGAGTTATGGAAACGCAGAAACCGATAAATTATTAGAAGCAATCCGAGTGGAAATGGATGAAAACAAAAGAATTGAATTAGTAAAAAAGTGGCAAGTAGTTCAGCACGAAGAATTACCGTATATTTATTTATATGTTCAGCGGTATAGAAATATCATTCACAAACGATTTAAAGGCGTGATGGAAAGTTCTATTTATCCTGGAATATGGTTTGGCACTTTGCAAGTAAAAGAAGGTTATAAAGTAGAAAAGTAAAAAAATAAATGCTTACATACATTCTAAAAAGATTGCTCATATTTATTCCAACTTTGTTTGTAATAGCATTGGCAACTTTCTATCTAAGTGTAAATGTTCCCGGAGATCCTGTGGAGCAAATGCTGAATGCAAATAACGATGCCGGAAGCAGTGCCAATCAAAAAGCATCCGAAAATGCATACGCCGCAAAAAGACATGAATTAGGATTGGATTTGCCCGTTTTTTATTTTTCAGTCTCCAATCAGGCAATGCCTAAAAATTTATATGAAATTCCTAAAAAATTCCAACGTAAAAATTTAGAAGATTTAATTGAAAAATATGGTAATTGGGCGCAAATAAGCACTTACTACGAACAATTGAAAAAAGATGCATATCTAATTGCCGATATTCCAGTAGATTCTTCTAATGCAGATTTATTGATTGCAATTCGGGCAGATGTTCAAAAATTATTTATTGAAAATGATGATAAAATAATAAGTTTTGCTATTGATAATGTGAAGAAAAATATTCAACAAAATGATTTACTAAAACAAGATTTATTCGCAGCCATTCAGCAAACAGAACAAAATTATTTAGATATTAAAGAAAAAGCAACACCAGAAAAAAGATTGATTCCTGCGATTCATTGGTATGGCACCAACAGCCAGTTTCATAGATGGATAACGAATTTTTTTAAAGGAGATTTTGGAATTTCGTATCAAGATGGACGACCGGTGAAAACAGTTATTTGGTCTGCCGTACGATGGACACTTATTTTAAGTGTAATTTCTATTATTTTAACCTATTTAATTGCCATTCCATTGGGAATATTTTCGGCAGCACATAAAGGCACTTTTGCCGACCAAAGCATTACGACCACCTTGTTCATTTTGTATTCTCTTCCCAATTTTTGGGTGGCCACTTTGTTAATCATGTTCTTTGGTGGAGGAGATTTTTTTAATATTTTCCCTGCAAACGGTATCGGGCAATTAGACAGCACCATGTCATTCCTTCAACAATTTTGGACTCGTACACATTATTTGATTTTGCCAATCATCTGCTTTACTTATGGTGGTTTGGCATTTCTTTCTCGCCAAATGCGCGGCGCCATGATTAATACCCTTTCACAAGATTATATTCGCACCGCCAATGCAAAAGGATTGGATGAAGAAAAAGTACTTTGGAAACATGGATTGAAAAATTCTTTAATTCCAATCATCACTTTATTTGCCAATGTATTTCCATTATTGATTAGCGGCGCCGTAATTATTGAGTTTAAATTTACAATTCCCGGCATGGGAAAAACTGCGTATGAAGCATTGTTAGCCAGAGATTATCCTGTAGTTTATACCATCGTAATGTTCTCGGCCATTTTAACCTTGATAGGCTATTTGGTGGCCGATATTTTATATGCTTGGGTGGACCCGAGAATTAAATTTGATAAAAAATAAAACATGACCACATCCAACAATATAGTGCTCAAACAAGATTATTGGTCGTATGTTAAACGTCAATTTAAGAAAAATAAACGAGCTTTATTCTCTTTGTATATTGTGGGATTTATGGCGTTTATAGCCTTATTTGCCGATTTTATTGCCAATGAAAAACCGATAGTTTGCAAATACGAAGGCAAAGTTTTTTATCCGATTTTAAATGAATATCTAGTGAATTTGAAATTGGCAAAACCCTATCCAGCATTGGCAAATATTTCTTGGACAGAGGCTGATTTTGATTTTGCCATTCGTCCGCCTATTCCATATTCGCCCAATACACAAGATATTTTGAATTTTGGTTTTGTTTCACCATTTGAAAAACAAGATATAAAAAGCACCCGCTGGAGGCACTGGCTAGGAACAGAAAGCATAGGCAGAGATGTATTGTCTGCATTGATTCATGGGACAAGAATTGCTTTTATGGTGGGCATCGTTTCGATGTCTATCGCAAGTATCATCGGTATTTTATTAGGAGCTATTGCCGGTTTTTTTGGAGATAATAGATTAAAAGTATCCAGAGCTACTTTAATAATGGCATTTCCGATGGGATTTTTAGGCTTGTTTTATGCATTTGCATTCAAAAAAATATTTTTAGGAATAGGATTAATGCTTTTGGCGATACTTTTGTCTTATTTATTTGGATTTTTATTAAAAATAATTCCATTTTTCAGAAAGAAAATAGCCATACCTGCCGATATATTAATTCAGCGATTGATAGAAGTATTAGTTTCCATTCCAGGATTATTTTTAATTATTGCCATTATTGCTATTGCAGAGCCCAGTATTTTTTTGGTGATGGTCGTAATTGGATTAACATCTTGGACAGAAATAGCCCGCTTTATAAGAGCAGAATTATTAAAAGTGCGAAGTTTAGAATACATAGAAGCGGCAGAAGCTTTGGGTTATTCAAGGTGGAGAATTTTATTTAGACACGCTATCCCCAATGCCATAGGTCCTGTTTTAATAACGATTGCCTTTGGTATTGCGGCAGCTATTCTGATAGAATCCTTCTTGTCCTTTTTAGGATTAGGCATTCCTCCCGAAACATTAACTTGGGGTAAGTTGTTATCTTTGGCAGGTGGAGGAAAATCCGAACTTTGGGTAGCCATTTTCCCAGGATTTGCTATCTTTTTAACAGTTACTTTGTTTAATCTAATTGGCGAAGGATTGACAGATGCATTAGATCCAAGACAAAAAAAATAAAATACTTTTGAGTATCATATTAATGGAACATAGAATAAAATATTTCCTATTAAAAAGAATAGATAAAATAAATTTTTATCCACTTACTTTAGTGCTGTTGTTTACTGTAAATTTCTTTTCAGTATCTGCTCAAACTATTGTAAAATCCGCTACAGACAAAGTTGCCAATAGATTTTCCGATTATGAAATTATTGGGAAAAACGACATCGGATTAATAGTACATTATTTTGGTTCTAATGAAAGCGAATTGGTGGTATATGATGATAATCTTAGAATAGCCAATCGAAAAGAATTACCCTTCAAAGGAAAAACGGCAGACTTGGAAAATATTCTGCTATTAAAAGATAGAATTTTAATTTTTTATTCTACAGATGGAGATACTTATAAGTATCTAAAATTGAAAACATTGACAAAAAATCTTGCTATTCCTTTTGAAACAGTATTATTGGACTCCATTCCCTTGGCAAGCATTGGAAAAGGCAAAGCATTTTATATAAAAACATCTCCTGATAAATCTAAGATTGTTTTATTTAATATTTTAAAATCTTCTTCTACTTATTTTGTACGTTTTACTACGATAACGGACTCCATTAATATTTTTACAAAAAGTATGTTTGCCATTCCTAATGCCAATACTGTTTCTTTAAAATCGCTCAAAATAAATAATGAAGGCAATGTGACGGGAGTATTTGGCTATGAAAATAATTCCGATGAATACAATATTGACCGATATGTAACACTGTCCTACAATAAATCGACCAATACTATTGGAGAGCAAGTATTGCAATCGCAAGATTATGTTTACAAAAACCTGATTACTGAAGTGAGTAATACAAAAGATATTGTGTACCTCACTGCTGCATACAAAAACACAAAAAATAGGAACGACATCGGAATAGCCTATCAAATAATAGACTTGAGAACAAATACCATATTGCTAAACTCTAAACTCCCATTTACCGAGGATTTGTTGAAAAAAACACAAGCAAGAGAATTAAAAGCATGGCAAGACAAAGCCGCTTTAGTAAAGCCTAAACGCATCATGCCTCGTAGCGATGGAGGCTTTGTAGTAATTACAGAAAGTGAATACAAAACCACTCGAACGGAACGAATGGAAACAAATAATTACGGCTATTACAATGCAACACCTTATATGCCAGCCATGCGATATGTGAATCAAAACGTTTTATACGATATAGGTATTTTATCCATCAATACAAATGGAACTTTAGATTGGCAGGCCACCATGCCAAAATCCCAAGTGTCAGAAAATGATGATGGCTACTATTCTTCGTTTGCCTTTTTTGAATCCAATAATGTATTAAAATTTTTATATAATGAAGATTTTTATAATATAGGCAATTTTGTTGAATATAATATAAATGCGAATGGAATTACAAAACGGAAAAGCGTAATGAATAGCGAAAAACAAGGCTTGGTAATGGTGCCTCTTAAAGCAAAGCAATTAGATGGCCGTTCTATAATAATTCCGAGTGAGCAAAAACGCAATCTTCAATTTGTACTCTTTCAATATTAAATCGTAATCTCGGAACTGTAGCTATGCTTTCTTATTTTAAATCACTGCAACCTTCTTCTATTTTCACCTTTATTGTTGCCTTTATATTGCTAAAATTACCTTTCTTTTTTGGAGCCGTTCCAACCATAAAGCCAATGATGAGTTTTTGGTATTTTTTAGGAGGAGTAGAAAAAAATAGTATTCTTTTAAACATTCTTCCCGCTCAAATATGCCTCTTAGGTCAAGCTGTATGGTTAAATTATCTGTTTCATAAAGCCGACTATCATGAGGGCAGAAGCATGATTCCGGCACTATATTTTACCTTACTTACCACCCTAATTCCATCGTTTAATATATTGAGCATTTACACAGTCATTACTTTTGTTTTATTGATGCTCTTCCAAACATTCATTTCTATCGCCTCTAAAGAAAACAGCCGTGCAGAATGTTTTAATGCAGGTATAATTGGAGGAATATTATGTTTGATTAATACGCATTTTATACTGTTTATTCCTTTTTTATTTTTAATACTATATGCCATTAAACCATTTCGTTTTAATGAATATGTAATGATGGTTTTTGGAATGTTTTTTCCAGTTTACTGCGCACTTGTTTTTAGTTATCTATTTGATAAATCTATTAATATAAATATTCTTCGTTTTGAACGTTTCCACATTGAATATATAATGCATAATATTTTTAATAGTATTAATATTATTTTAACTATCATCTATCTGTTATTGGCTTTTGTAAGTATGCAAGGAATTTTGTACTCCACAGGATTCAAACGAAAACGGAATATAAAAATGCTGATATTTCTCTTTTTAGGTCTTTTGTTGATTATAATACTCAGTGGCGATTTAGACGAAACGATTTTATCATTAATGTTTATCCCTGTTAGTATTTTTCTTACCTTCTTAATGTTAAGAATTCGTAAAAAGCGTTTAAGCGAGCTATTGAATCTTATCTTTGTATTGGTAACATTTATTACAAATGTTATACGATTAATTAAATAATTTTGTAACCAAGATTATGGTTGAAATGAGAGAAAAATTATATCCTTCAATTCACCTCTAATATCTTAAAAATTAAAAAGAATGAAATTTGGTGTTGTAGTTTTCCCAGGCTCTAATTGCGAACAAGATGTTGTGCATGTTTGCAAAAATGTAATGCAATCCGAAACACGTGTTTTGTGGCATAAAGATACTACTTTGCAAGATTTGACGACAGAAGATTGTATCATCATTCCAGGTGGTTTTTCCTTTGGAGATTATATGAGATGCGGTGCTATTGCCCGTTTTTCGCCAATTATGGAATTAGTAATTCAACATGCGAATAACGGAGGATACGTTTGGGGTATTTGCAATGGATTTCAAGTATTGTGCGAAAGTCATTTGCTTCCCGGAGCACTTTTAGCAAACGATCATCAACGTTTTATTTGTCAAAATCAATACATCCTTCCGCAAACGAACAATACTGCTATTACAAGAAATTTAGATATGTCGCAAGCGCTAAATGTACCAGTTGCGCACGGCGAAGGCAGATTTTATGCCGATGAAAAAACATTACAAGAATTGAAACAAAACGACCAAATTTTGTTTAAGTATTGTGATTCAGACGGAAAAATTAACGAAGCATCCAATCCAAATGGTTCTATCGAAAATATTGCAGGGATTTGCAATGCTCAACGAAATGTGTTTGGTATGATGCCACATCCAGAACGCTCTGCCGAAGATGTATTAGGGAATACAGATGGCAGAAAACTTTTTGAATCTTTACTGAATTTGGTTTATACTTAATAAATATTTTATGAAATTTCTACACAATAATACACCAGCTACTTCTTTGTCAATTAGATTATCAGCATCAGAAATATCCAATTATACTGTAGAAAATTTTAGAATGTGGGTAATACGTTTAGGTATTTTCCTTTTTTTCTCTATTCCATTTCTTTCCAAAGCAGCTTTTGAGCAACACCTTACATGGAAAAGCACCGTTGAAAAAGTTTCTGACAACGAATTTGATGTAAAGTTCGTTTGCACTTTAGATGATAAATGGCATGTATATTCTCAATTTACACCAGAAGGAGGCCCAATGCCCACACAGTTCCGTTTTGAAAAAAATAAAGATATTGAATTAATTGGCAAAGTAAAAGAAATTGGTCGCAAGCACGATAAATTTGATGATATTTTTGGAGTAAGAGTCATCTCTTTTGACGGAACGGTTACGTTTGTACAAAGAGTAAAACTTAAAAACACAACAGCCGTTTTGAAAGGAGAATTTGACGGACAAGTATGTAAAGATGAAGAAGGCTGTATGCCTTATGGTCCTGAAAAATTTTCTTTTACCCTAGATACAAAATCAAACAACACCGTATTAGACGAGAATGGAGGAAAAGCGGCACAACATGAATTGGAAGCAATAGAGCCAATATCACCACCATCAGACTCTGCTACTTTGGCGCAAGGAGATAAATTTGACTGGAGCATTGCCAGCAATGCTTGCAGCGTTAATGCGGAATCGAAAGACCGCAGTTATTTATACATATTTATATTCGGATTTTTAGGTGGACTGGTAGCCTTACTAACACCTTGTGTCTTTCCGATGGTGCCGTTAACCGTAAGTTTTTTTACCAAAGGAGGAAAAAACAAAAAAGAAGGCATTAGAAAAGCATTAATGTATGGTATTTCAATTATATTAATATATGTAATTTTAGGATTATTAATTACAGGAATATTTGGCTCTGATGCACTCAATGCTATGAGCACCAATATTTGGTTCAATTTGTTGTTCTTTGTTGTGTTTGTAATATTTGCACTTTCTTTCTTTGGATTGTATGAAATTACTTTGCCATCTTCCTGGGCAAATAAAACAGATACTTTAGCTGGAAAAGGTGGAAATATCGGTATCTTTTTTATGGCATTTACACTAGCATTAGTTTCCTTCTCTTGTACGGGACCAATTATTGGAACTTTATTGGTAGAAGCAGCAACGGGCGGAGGTCCCACACTCTTTAATTATATCCCGATAAAACCAACATTCGGCATGTTGGGATTCGGCATAGCATTAGCATTGCCTTTTACATTGTTTGCCTTGTTTCCACAATGGTTGCACTCATTGCCAAAATCAGGTGGTTGGATGACGACCGTAAAAATGGTGTTGGGATTTTTAGAATTAGCATTGGCATTCAAATTTTTGTCGGTAGTAGATATGACGATGAACTGGGGCATCCTTCGTTTTGAACCATTCATGGTTATTTGGATTTTGATTTTCGGAATCATGTCGTTGTATTGTTTAGGAATTTTCTTTAAAAACAAACCAACGAATACTGTAAAAAGTATTGGTGTTTTCACCATGTTGTTTACTCTTTATTTAGTGTATTCTTTAGTGAATTACAAACCCATTAATTTATTTAGTGGATTAATCCCTCCAACTTCTTATAATTTCAAATCTACGAAGGAAGAAAAATTTATTCAATTTAAAGATTACCATGCAGGAATGGCGTATGCAAAAGAGCACAATATGCCTATTTTATTAGACTTTACAGGCTTTGGTTGTGTAAATTGCAGAAAGATAGAAGACAATGTTTGGTCGGATAAAAAAGTAACAGACCGCCTTAAAAAATACGTAGTTATCTCTTTATATGTGGATGACAGAAAGGAATTGCCAGAAAGTGAATGGTACACTTCCTCTGCCACCGGAAAACTTCGTGAAGTAAAAACAGTGGGACAAAAATGGAGTGATTTTCAGGCGAAACATTTTAAAACTAACTCACAACCACAATATGTTTTAATTAATACAAAGGAGCAGCTTTTAAATCAACCTGTTGCGTATGATTTTTCTAAAGATGTAAAAAATTATGTTTCTTTCTTAGACTGTGGATTAAAAATGAATGCACAGATAAAATAAGTAGTAAAATCCATTAAAGTATATTCTTTTCCTCCAACAAAACAGCACAATTTTGTGTTATCTTTGTGTCTATCTGAAATAGAATATGAATATTGGAATTGTTTGTTATCCTACCTACGGCGGAAGCGGTGTTGTTGCTACAGAACTCGGCAAAAAACTTGCACAAAATGGGCATCACGTTCATTTTATAACCTATAAAGAACCGGCAAGATTATTAGATACTTTTAATGAAAATATCTACTATCACGAAGTAAGCCTGAACGATTATCCTTTGTTTGATTACGCACCTTATGAAACGGCACTTGCCAGTAAATTAGTGGATGTCGCACTCAATGCGAAATTGGATATTTTTCATGTTCATTATGCCATTCCACATGCTTCAGCAGCCTATATGGCCCGCCAGATTTTATTAAAAAAAGGAATGGATGTGCCAGTCATTACAACGTTGCACGGAACGGATATTACATTGGTGGGTAAAGACCCTACTTATGAACCGGTAGTAACCTATTCTATCAATCAATCCTGTGGCGTAACGGCGGTTTCAGAGAGCTTAAAACAAGATACTTACCGACTTTTTGATATTGAAGTCGATATTAATGTAATTCCGAATTTTATAGATTTTTCTCGCTTTAAAAAAAGAAATAAAGACCATTTTAAAAAAGCAATTGCACCCAATGGAGAAAAAATTTTAGTGCATACCTCTAATTTTAGAAAAGTAAAAAGAGTAGAAGATGTCATAAAAATTTGTGGCATAGTTTCCAAAGAAATTCCATCTAAACTATTAATGATAGGAGATGGGCCAGAACGACAAGCCGCAGAAGTATTGGCAAGAAATATTTGCACACAAATGGATGTGCGTTTTTTAGGGAAACAAGAAGCAGTAGAAGAGCTTTTAGCTATTGCAGACGTGTTTTTGATGCCCTCAGAAACAGAAAGTTTTGGATTGGCAGCATTAGAAGCCATGGCGTGCGAAGTACCCGTAATATCAAGCAATGCGGGCGGAATACCCGAAGTAAATATTGATGGTGAAACAGGTTTTATGTTGAATGTAGGAGATGTAGAAGGCATGGCCGCCAAAACATTGGAATTGTTAAAAGATGAGCAAAAACTAAAACGATTTAAAGCAAATGCTTTTAAACAAGCTCAAAAATTTAGTATAGAAAATATCGTTCCACAGTACGAAGCATTTTATAAACAAATAAAAGATAGTGGCAATTGTTGCAAATAAAACTTTGTTGTATTTTACGGTATTTAAACAATAACTTTTACCTTTAAAGTATGATTGCTATTATTCCCGTAGCCGGCGCAGGCACCAATTTACGTCCCCATACTTACACACAACCTAAGTCTTTGATTCCGGTGGCAGGTAAACCTATTCTTGGGTTTATTATTGACCAACTATTAGAAAATGGCATTAATGAATTTGTTTTTGTTATTGGATATTTAGGCGAAAAAATTAAAGAATATGTAGAACGAACATATCCTAATATTAAAAAGAATTATGTAGTTCAAGAAACTCGCGAAGGACTAGGACATGCTATTTGGCTAACAAAAGAGGTGATTCCAAAAAATAGCGAAGTCATGATAGTATTAGGGGATACTATTATTGATGTAGATTTAAAAAGCTTTATTGCACTTACATCCTCTGCTCTTGGAGTAAAGAAAGTAAGCGATCCCAGAAAGTTTGGTGTGGTAGAATTTGATCAAGACGGAAACATCATACGGGTAGTAGAAAAACCAACTATTCCCAAATCAAATATGGCAATTGTAGGCTTGTATAAAATAAAAGAATTTGATATTCTTATCAAGTCACTCGGACATATTATCAAAAACAATATCCGTAGCAATAATGAATTTTATCTAACAGAGGGCTTGCAGGAAATGATTCGAAGAGGGGTAAAAGTGGAGGGTTTTAAAGTAGATAATTGGTATGATTGTGGTCAAAAAGAAGTGTTGCTAAAAACCAATGCACTGTTGTTGAAAAAAAGAAAGAAATTACCCTCCTATAAAAAAAATTTACAAAACTGTATTGTTATAGAACCTATTCATATTGGAAAAAATACGATACTCAAAAATTGTATCATCGGACCGAATGTTACCATAGGTGATAACGCTTCTATTTACGATTCTATTATTAGAGATTCCATTATTGGAAATTACACTAAACTAAATGATGTTGTTTTATTTAATTCGTTAGTTGGTAGTGATTCTTTTATTTGGGGCAGCAGTCAAAGTTTGAACATTGGCGATAATACAGAGTTGGATTTGCGATAAATTATATTACACTCCCAGCAAGTCCGCATAAGCAGAATATTTGTACGCTTCTTCATTTGCTGATTGAGTAAATGTCGGCTCTTTATAAATAATATCACTAACTAAGATGGATAATCTTTCTTCAAATTTTAAAAGTATTTCTATCGGAATATATTGCCCTTCATTTAAATAGGTCATTCCGTTTTTCATTTTCTTTGCATGATGATAACCTACATATATTTTGGTGCAGTTGTATAATTTATAATACATCAATGCATATAAAATTCCCTGAAAAGCAACACTGTAATCTTTCTTTTTGAAAATGAATAATTGGTCTAAAAAGTCCTTTACATTTTTTTCATCCAAACTATCTGGAAATGCAGGTAATTCAATTTGTCCGGTTTTATAATCTACGATACGAACAGCATTTTCCCCCAAAGTATCTACCCTGTCAAAGGTGCCTTGTATGATAGCAAACGTTCCATCTTCGAGTCTTAATTTATCCCAAATAAATTTATTTTCAACATGGCTAACGGTCAAAGATTCTTCTTTCGCATCGTTTTGTAGTATTTTTTGTGTAATGCGTTCTATTACTTTTAATAATAAGCGGTTGCTACCTTGGGTAATTTCTTTCGGCAAATCAAGTGTTTCGCAAGCTATTTTTAATTCATTATTTATAAAAATGGAATCCGTAAATGCTTCAATTTTTGATGAAGTTAAAACCTTGTTTAAATATGGTTGATAAATTTGTTCTAATACTTTGTGTAAGATTCGTCCAAAAACGGCAGCATCTATTTCTTCTGTTAATTCTTCTGGCTCTTCAATCCCTTCTACATATTTTAAATAAAATTGCAACGGGCATTTTATATATACTTTTAAAGCCGAAGGAGAAAATTTTCTTTCTTTCAAAAGTGCCGTCATTTCAGGTGTTTTCGCTATGCTTAAAAGGTTTTTTGATGTTGGTTCTGTATCGTTTTTTATTTCATTATTTGCGTTGTTATAAGTCGCAACGCTTTCGGTAATGGTATTCGTTTCAGCAATTAAATCATGTTGTATCTGTCTGATAAATCGACTTTTTTCTCCAGCATTATCATCCGATTGATTGTTGTATAAAAGATAAATAGTAGAAGCTCGTTTCAATAATCTGTAAAAATGATATGCATTGATTCCATCAAATTGCTCAAACGTAGGCAATTTAAAAATCTTGCGTAAATTATATGGAATAAAAGAATTGGTTTTATTCGAGCCAGGCAATTTATCATCATTCAAAGAAAGTATAAAAAGTTGCTCAAAATCCATAATGCGCGTTTCTAAAAACCCCATCACTTGTATAGGATTTTCTGTATTGGTTTCAAATGGAATTTTTGCACTTCCAATAAATTGTTTTATCATAAATGGAAGTGCTTTTCTGTTTGACTTAGCATCATTTGGAATAATAGAATTTAAGTTTTTAAATAAATGAATTAATTGTTTTAGTTGATGAATTAAAACCTCTTTTGTAGCAAGAAAATAATTGCCTTTAAATGATAAATTATAGATTACAGATAAGACATTTTGTATTATTTCTATCGTATCTACTGATGTTGTAATAATATGTTCTGGAAAAAAAGATAGAAGTACCTCTTGTGGCATATATGGAATAAACAATGGAAGTATTTCCTCCAATTTTTTTCTATCTTTTATTTGTGATTTTAAAAAAGCATGCTCCGATAAAGTTTGAATATCCTTGTGATAAAAATCTATTTGCTTTTCTGTGATGCGTGCGTTGCAATATAAATTCAACAATGCATTTATATACAAATACAATTCACTCTGCGCAACGCTGTATCCCATTGTTACATTGATATTCTCTATTTCAATTGAATACAACAATGGAGACAACAACTGCTCATTGCAGAGTACAACCGCAGTTTTTTTTGTTACTTTTTCTGTTAATTGCTGTGCTACAAATTGTGCTTGTCCTATCTCCGAAGAGATACCGATAATTTGAATATTTTTATTTTGCAGTAATTCATTGCTACTAATCCAATGGTTATTTTTTCCTGAAAATTTTCTCTGATATTCTCTCAAAAAATTTCCTGCTTCATGAAAAATATTTTGTAAAAATAATTCATCTGCATCCCACCAAAATGCTGTTGTATATTGAGTTTCTATTGTTTTAAAAATTTCTTCTTCGCACAAAGACAATGCATTAAATCCGCAAAATGAAACAGAAGTGTACGGCAGTTTTAAAGAATTATTAGAGAGTCTTTCTAAAACATCTTTATATGCCATTCCACCATAAGCAAACTGTTGATTGCGTAATCGTTCTTGCAACAGTTGATACATTTCTCCCAATAAACTCCAGGTTTTCAAAAAAGCCTCTTTGTATTTATTTTCTTTTTGAGAAGATGCGGTCAATATAAATCGTTCAATATAACTTTTTAATTCATCCGAAAGGACAAACATCTCATCTATTTCTTTATGAGCTTTTAGTACAGAAAAAAATTGTCTTGCATCTACTAAGTACTTATCACATTCATCAAAATCACGAAGAATTAATTTTCCCCAGGGTAAAAAATTTTCAAATGCTTGATGACTTTGTGTAAGTTCGTATTGAATACTATATAATTCTATTAACAAATACCATTCTTCTTGAATAATAAAAGTAGAATAGGTGGTAATAAATTCTTCAATGGTAAGCGCTTCAGGAAAAATAAAATTATCTTCACTGTATTTTTTCTTCAAAAGAGAAGTAAAATGATTAGCAGCTCTCTTGGTGGGGAAAATATAACAATGTTGATATAGATTGGGTAAATCTTCTTGGTGTATATTTGCAACAATTTCTTCTAAAAAACTAATCATTTTACTAAGATACAAGAAAAAGCAAATAGAATTTTAGTAATTTTCCATAAAATATTTATATATGAAAACAATTTTTAAGATGCTAATTTCAATAATTCTATTGTTATTGGTAGTTTTTGTCATCCTTCAGAAATCCGATATTCCATTAGAAGCGTTGAAAGGTAAATACTGCAATGACGCATCTAAATTTATAGAAATGGACGGCATGAACGTGCATTACAAAATAGAAGGAGAGGGCAACCCAATTGTGCTGATTCATGGAACAGGCTCCGTATTGCAAACCTGGGATGAATGGACAGATTCTTTAGTGCGACATAATTATAAAGTGATACGATTGGATATGCCCGGATTTGGCATAACCGGACCACGGAAAGACAATGATTACTCTATTAAAATGTATGTGAATTTTTTAGACAAGTTTATGCAGAAAATCGGAATTGATACATTTGCTTTAAGTGGCAATTCGTTAGGTGGAGAAATTGCATGGTGTTACGCTGCCACTTTTCCGCAAAAAGTAAAAGAATTAATCTTAGTAGATCCATCAGGTTTTTATGCGAAGGATAAAAAAAATGGAGCAATTGTCTTCAAATTAGCAAGAATAAAATGGATGGCTGCTTTAATGAGTAAAATAGATACAAAAATGATTGTAGAAAAAACGGTGAAAGATGTTTACGAAGATGATTCCAAAATAAAACCGTCAACCGTGCAAATGTATTATGATATGTCGCTTAGAGCAGGAAACAGAGCGAGCTTTTCGGCGCGTGTGCAACAAATCGGTAAAGAAGTGTTGCCGCCTGTTAGTACAATACAATCGCCGACATTAATTATGTGGGGAAAACAAGATAAGTTAATTGATATTAGCATGGCGGAACATTTTAAAGCAATACCAAATTCTACCTTAATAGTTTATGATGGAGTTGGACATTCACCGCAAGAAGAGATTCCCGCAAAATCTGTTAGTGATGTACTTTCTTTTATGAAAAAATAAGTAGCTTGGCATAAGAATTGTAATTAACTTTAAAAAAAAATAACAATGAAAAAAAATATTTTCCTATTGATGTTGATGTTTGTGGCAATTGCTATAAATACCCTTCAAGCGCAAACATATAACACCAATAATTTATCGCCTGAAATTAATGTTATTATTGAAAATACTCAAAAAGAATGTGGACTAAATCCAACACAATCGGCCAAATTTAAAGAGGATTATATTTTGTTTCTAAATGAAAATAGTAAGCCAAATGCTAATACGAACGGACTTTTTGCTCTGTTAGGATTGAAATTTAGAGGATATATGAAAAATGACCAATTTAGTAAAATTACACAACTGGTAAAAAGTGGGAAGCTAAATCCTCCGGCCAATGATAAAGCTGATTTGTCAAATCAAATTAACAATAATTCTACTGTCTCCAAGCCTACACCAGCACCAACCATTGCTCCAACGCCTACAACACCCGCACCCTTGCCTGCAGCAATATCAAATCAATCCAATGTGTCGGCATTGTTTGTGCAGTTAGAATCTTTTATGAAAATTACACCAGATAAAGCAGCACAGGTAATACCCATTTTAAAAGACTATGACCTACAATTGACTAAAATAAAAACAGAAAATACAGCGAACCCTGCAAAAATAAAACAATTGACGGATGCATTAAACGGACAAGTGGTGCCTAAGTTAAAAATGTATATGACCGATCAGCAATTAGGAACTTTAGTTGTTGCATTAGGCATGCAAGAAAGTATTATATCTGGTAAAAATATTTCTGCCGACCAAAAACAATTTTTAGATAAAATACGCAATCAATATTCCTTAAATGACGCACAAACTATGTCGGTTATTTTAGTATTAGTAGAAGGAAAGGTTAGAGGAGATATTATTGGTCAAGTGGCAAAAGTAAATCCACAACAAGCAGGACAAGATTTTATTGCACTAATGCAAGATTTGGATGGAAAATTAAAAACATCCTTAGATAATAATCAATACACAAAAGTTCGGTCTGATATTGAGAAATTATTAAAAGGACAGAAGTTATAAATTTTTGCTTCTCAGCAGAGTCTCCTATAAGGGACTCTGCGAGATGTAGCCACGAAGAGTCCTCAAAGAGAGACTCTGCTAGAAATAGAAAAATATAACCTATAAGTTTGTATTAAAACCGAGAATAATATCTGCCACTTTTTGTGCAGAGGTATCCCAATTAAAAAATTGCGCACGCTGCTTTCCCTTTGCGATAAGTTGTGTGCGCAATTCATTATTCGTAATAACAACATACATTGCATCAGCAATTTCTGTAATGTTAGCAGGATTTACTAAAATGGCAGCGCCATCTGCGATTTCTGGTAGTGCAGAAACATTAGAAGTAACTACAGGAATACCCATGCTCATCGCTTCGATTATTGGAATTCCAAAACCCTCCAGCCAGCTTGGATAAATCAGTGCACTGGCGTGTTGCATCAGTTGAATGAGCGTTTCACGCTGTACGTGTTCTTTCCAAATAACATCATTTCTGTAATTCATTTGTTGGTGAAAATTTTCCACCTCATCATACAACCACGATTTTCTGCCAACTATCATCAATTGGTGTGGTAAATTATATCTGTGTTTAAATTCTTCAAATGCTTTTAACAATCCTAATACATTTTTACGAGGATGAACAGCACCTACAAAAATGAAATAAGGAATAGTGTTATTTGATAATGTATTTTTATTGATTTCCCATTTTGATAAATTAAATCCATTATGAACAACTTCAATTTTATTGGAATCTATACCATATCTTGAATGGATATCTTGCTTAGAAAATTCGGATACGGTTAAAATTTTTGTTGCCTTTTCGCAATATTTTGGAGTAAAATGTCGATAATAATTCCGAACTAAAAAAGGCGTATGTTCAGGAAAATGTTCAAACCCAATGTCGTGAATAGTGATGATTTGTGGAATAGTTGTTTTTAAAGAGCAATAACCATCAGGAGAGATAAATAAATCAATTTTGTGTTTTTTTAATACTTTTGGAGCTACATATTCAAACCACCAATACCATAAAAATGGATGACGGGCAGGAGGAAAGGTAACGATAGGAATAACATTTTTTTCAAATACAAATTCTGAAGCAAAAGGTCTGTCAAATAAGAAAAAAAACTCGTGTTCAGGCAGCAATTTTACTACTCTTTTAAAGATTTCTTGTGTATATACGCCAATTCCTTCTAATTTTCCAGAAAGCAAGAAACGGGTATTAACTGCAATTTTCATTCAAACGCTTTGATTCAATTTATGAACACTTATTCACAAGTGTCGAAAGATAAGCTTTTCAAGGCATTTTATATTAAATTGAATTACTTTAACTTTGAAGAAAATAAATAGTATGAGATTTGTTGTTTCTTCTGCGCAATTATTAAAAAACCTGCAAAAAATTGGTGGTGTTATTAGTACGAATACCGTATTGCCTATATTAGAAGACTTTCTGTTTGATATAGATGGAAATAACCTAACCATTGTAGCTACAGATTTAGATACCACAATGTCGGTAAAAATGGAAGTGGATTCTAAAGAAAAATTTAAAATCGCCATTCCCGCAAGAATACTGTTAGATAGTTTAAAAGCATTGCCCGAACAGCCTATTACCATTGCTGTAGATGAAACGACCAATAGTATAGAAATTACTACAGACAATGGTAAATATAAATTAAGTGGAGAAAATAGTGCAGATTTTCCTAAAGAACCTACGGCGGAAGGTGTTGAAGAAGTGAAGTTAGCTGCTTCTATTTTAAATAAAGGAATTTCTAAAACATTATTTGCAGCCAGTAATGACGAATTACGACCAGCAATGACAGGTGTGTTTTTTCAACTAGACGAAAACGGAATTACCTTTGTGGCTACGGATGCCCATAAATTAGTGAAATTCAATCGCTCAGATGTTACCGGAGGAAATACCTCTTTTATCGTTCCTAAAAAAGCACTAAACTTATTAAAAGCGGTAGTGCCAAATAATGAAACAGAAGTAAGCGTACAATTTAATAAATCCAATGCGTTTTTTAGTTTTGATAATATTCAACTCATCTGTCGATTGATAGATGCGAAATACCCCGATTATAATGCAGTAATTCCAAAAGAAAATCCAAATTTATTATCTATTCAAAAAGATGATTTTTATTCTTCACTAAGAAGAACTTCCATTTTCTCTAATAAAACAACCCATCAAGTAGTTTTAAAAATGGGAGGTTCAGAGCTTTCTGTATCCGCACAAGATTTAGATTTTTCTAATGAAGCATCCGAAAAATTAGTATGTGAATACCAAGGAACACCGATGGAAATTGGATTTAATGCAAAGTTTTTATTAGAAATGTTAAGTGCCTTAGATTGTAACGATATTAATATTGAATTATCTACTCCTAATCGCGCAGGTATTATTCGCCCAGCCGATAAAGATGAAAGTGAAAATTGGCTGATGTTGGTAATGCCAGTAATGCTTAATAACTAACCAAAATATTCCAACTAACCAAATGAAAAATCCACAGCTTTATGTTGTGGATTTTGTTTTATTACTTTGTTTCAATGCTATTTTTAATATACACTACCATTTACAACTGTTGTAAATCTACTAATTTCTTATATGCTCCATTTTGTTGCATCAGTTGAAGTGGAGTTCCCTGCTCAATTATTTGTCCTTCTTTTAATACAATAATTTCATCTACAAATTGTATGGTGGACAATCTGTGCGCAATGATAATAGCCGTTTTATCTTTCAATAAATTTTGCAAAGCATTTTGTACCAATCGCTCGGAATTGCTATCTAAATGAGAAGTTGCTTCATCCAAAATAAGGATAGGTGCATTTTTATACAATGCTCTTGCTATAGACAATCGTTGCTGCTCACCGCCACTCAATTTTATACCATTATCGCCGATATTCGTTTCGTATTGTTGTGGCATTTTTAAAATAAATCCATCTGCATACGCCAATTTCGCAGCTTGTTCAATTTTGTCAAAATCATTTTTTCCAAAAGAAATATTTTCTGCAACACTATCATTAAACAATACTGTTTGCTGAGAAACCAACGCAATTAATTTTCTTAAATCATGCTGTGCAACTTTTTTTATCGGCTTTCCATCTATTAATATTTCTCCCGAACTCACATCAAAAAATCGCATTAACAATTGAACTAAAGTAGATTTCCCAGAACCCGAAACGCCTACCAATGCAATCTTTTTGCCTTTGGGTATAGTGAGTGAAATATCTTTTAAAACCAACGCATTTTCATACGAGAACGAAACATTTTTAAACTCAATATTTGAATTAAAATCTTTTAAAGATATTGACGTAGAATCATCTTTTACTTTTTCCTCTTGGTATAAAATCTCTTCAATGCGCTTTAATGATGCCATTCCTTTTTGAATAAAATAAAAAGCATTAGAAAATGCTTTTGCCGGCTGAATTAATTGAGAAAAAATAACAATGAAAGCAATAAAAGCCTCTGCACTCAAAGCAGAAGTGTGGTGTATAATCATTTTTCCACCTATATACAACACAATTACCACCACTGAAATTCCTAAAAATTCAGACAATGGAGTAGATAAATCGCGCTTGCGAATCATATCAGTGCCAATTTTATTATGTTGTTTATTTATTCTCTGAAATTTTTCCGATAATCCATTTTCGGCAGTAAAAGATTTTACAATTCGAATCCCGCTAATCGTTTCATCCACCATAGAATTAATCAGGCCTTGTAATTCTTGCGCTTTGGTAGAAGCTTGTTTGAGTGTTTTTCCTATTCTTCCAATTATATATCCTGAAATCGGTAATATCAATAAAACAAAAAGTGTCAGTTGCGGACTAAGCAAAAGCATAGTGATAAGCGTAGCAATAATGGTAACCGGTTCTTTGAAAGCAACTTCTAAAAAATGTAAAATACCATATTCCACTTCTTGCACATCATTTGTTAAGCGTGTCAGCACATCGCCTTTGCGTTGCTCTGAAAAATACAACACTTGCAATCGTAAAATTTTATCATACAATTGTTGGCGGATATTGCTGGCAATGCCAGTGCGCATCGGTGCTAAAAAATGTACCGCTAAATATCGAAATATATTTTTTAGAAGAAAAACCCCAACTGTAAACAAGCAAATAAATAATAGTGCCTGAGATTTACCAGCTTCTATATTTCCGCTGTGCTGAATGAAACGAATAATATTATCATTAAAAGTTGCTCCGATATATTCTTTTAAGTTTGAAATGCTGAACGGAATATTTTTTAATGGAACTCCAATGTATTCATCTGCATGAAATATTAAATTCAAAAATGGAATCAACATCAAAAAAGAAAAAATAGAAAAAATAGTAGATAAAAGATTGAATAATATGTTTAGAAAAACATTTGGAATGTATGGGCGGCAATATTTCAATAAAGTGCGTAATTCTTGCATGCAAGTAGCAAAGATATTATTTACTTTTGTTTTATGGAATCTATCAGACAAAGACAAGTGGCAAAAACGATACAAATTGCCATGAGCGAAATAGTGCAAAAAGACTTGAGTGCTATCCTTGGAGGGGCAATGTTGACCATTTCGGGGGTGCGCATTACTCCAGATTTATATACGGCAAGGATATATGTCAGCATCTACAACAATGAAAAACCAGAGGCTGTTTTGGATAATTTGGACAAAAACAACAAACTTATACGTGGTTTATTAGGAAATAAAATAAGAAATAAAGTGAGAACTATTCCTCAATTGGAATTTTTTAGGGATGAAACATTGGAAGAAGTACAAAATCTTGAACGCATTTTTAATGAAATAAAGAAAAAAGATGCCGAGATTGAAAAATTGCGTGGAGAAGGGAACGACTGATAGCTATTTGATATTAATGTCAAAATGAATTACCAATTCCATTAATTAATTCCATTAATCTACAACTAACAACCAATATTCAAGTGAACCTCGAACTCAAAATAGCACGCCGATATTTATTTAGTAAAAAATCAACAAATGCCATCAATATTATTTCGTTGGTAAGTGGCGTGGCTATGATGTTTGGTACCATGGCATTAATTTTAGTGTTGTCAGTATTTAATGGCTTAGAAGATTTAGTAAAATCATTGTATGCTGTTTTTTATCCCGATATTGCTATTTCTGCCGCGGAAGGAAAAGTTTTTGAAATTACACCAGTGTTGCAAGATAAAATAAAAGCCATCCATTATATGGATGCGTATAGTTTTACTTTAGAAGAAAATGCTTTATTAGAATATGCCGACAAACAACATATCTGCACGATGAAAGGCGTAGATAAAAATTATTTTAAGGTGGTCAATAAATTTGACACTTTTATGGTGGATGGCAAAAAAATGCTGCAACAAGATAGTATCAATTATTGCATTGCCGGAGTGGGAGTAGCCCAAAAACTCGGTATGGATCCTGCACGTGCCTATAGACCAATTGCTATTTATATGCCGAAAAAATCTTCTTCTTCTTTTGCTTCTATGGAAAATGCATTTAATAAAAATTACGTTACTCCATCAGGAATTTTTGCAGTTTCCGACGAATTTGATTCCCGTTATGCCTTTGTTCCATTAGATTTTTTTCAGCAACTTACCGATAATTATGACAAAGCATCTCAAGTAGAAATACGACTAAAAAATAAATCAGACTCTAAAGCAACAATTCAACAATTGCAACAAACATTAGGAAAATCTTTCATCGTAAAAAGCAGGTACGAACAAAATGAAACCTTGTATAAAATTCTCAAAAGTGAAAAATGGATTACTTTTTCCATTTTAGTATTTATCATGATTATTGCCTCATTTAATATTATCGGTGCTTTATCTATGTTAGTATTGGAAAAAAAGAAAGACATTGCAACCCTTACCGCTTTAGGATTGCCTTCACAAAGCATCGTTAAAATCTTTTTATTAGAAGGCGTTTTGATGTCTTTAATAGGTGCTGTTACAGGGATGATATTGGCATTTATTTTATGTGTATTGCAAGAAAAAATCGGATTAGTTCCCATGCCGGGCAGTTCCTTTTTAGTACAATATTATCCAGTGAAAATGATGCTGGCAGATTTTGCATCTGTAGGAGCAGTCGTATTGATTATCAGTTTTCTAGCAGCCTATTTTCCAGCAAAAAAAGCAGCCATGTCTGTCGAAAAAGAATATCTATCCTATTTATCTTAAAATAAAATAAAATGAAAAAAATCTTTCTTTCTCTCTGTTTATTGTTAGTAACCATTATTGCATCTGCACAAATAGAAAATTCTAAAACAAAAATTGAAGTTGCCGTAAATACAAGAGATTTTTTATACAAACAAGAAGTTTTTTCTGTAGATAATATAGATGCATTTAGAATAGATGCATTAAAAATAACCAATTTGGAAAACTTTAATATCGTGTCAGGGTTGCGTGTTGTCCATCGAATAAAAATTGGCAAAGAGTTTAAAACATTTTATAATTATATTGATGCTACAGAAATAGATGGATTGATAACTACATTGCGGTATGTGAAAACGATTCTAAAAAGTAAGACCACCCCAAATAATTATACTGAAATAAAATATACAACACTTGCTGGTTTTCAGTTTATGTTGTCCACTATTTTAAACGACCAAAGTAAATTAGATTGGAAATTTACCGTTCAAACCAATACTACGAATGCTCAAACCAATATTTCCTTAACGAATGATGAAATAGATAAATTACTAAAAACATTAGAGCAGGCTAAAACAAAACTATAAAGTTTTATTTTACGCTACCGTGTTTTTATCATTTTGTAAAATTGAAAGAGTGTATTTTCCTATTTAATAAAAATTTTATAGTTTTGCACATGGAAATACTATCTCATTTTTCTTCCCAAAACAAATTTGCAGGCGACGGACTAACATTTGATGATGTTTTGTTGCTTCCTGCGTATTCACAAATATTACCAAGAGAAACAGATATTCGTACGCAAGTAACGCGCAATATCTCTATCAATATGCCTATTCTATCCGCAGCGATGGATACGGTAACAGAAGCTAATTTGGCTATTGCAATGGCACGTGAAGGAGGCGTGGGGGTTTTGCATAAAAATATGCCAATAGATGCACAGGCGGGCGAAGTACGCCGTGTAAAACGTTCAGAAAGCGGTTTGATTACCGACCCTATCACGCTGAAACCAACTTCTAAAGTATCAGAAGCATTTGCATTAATGGCAGCCAACAGTATCGGAGGTATTCCAATCACCGATGAAAGCGGTATATTGGTGGGAATTCTAACAAACAGAGATTTGCGTTTTTGCAAAGATGCGTCTATGTTAATTCAGGATTTAATGACACAAGAACGCTTAATTACAGCTCCTGAAAAAACAACCCTTAAACAAGCAGAAGAAATTTTACATCAATATAGAATTGAAAAATTGCCGATAGTGGACAAAGGCAATAAATTAGTTGGATTGATTACTTATAAAGATATTTTAAAGGTAAAAAATTATCCTAATTCTTCTAAAGATGATTCTGGCCGTTTGCGCGTGGCGGCAGCCGTGGGGGTTACTGCAGATATGATGCAACGCATGGAAGCATTAGTAAGTGTTGGTGTAGATTTTATTTGTATAGATACAGCTCACGGACATTCACAAGGTGTTTTAAGTACCATAAAAAAAGCCAAAGAAGCATTCCCGCATCTTGATATTGTAGGTGGAAATGTGGCAACGGGTGCAGGTGCAAAAGCATTAGCAGATGCCGGAGTAGATGCAGTAAAAGTAGGCGTTGGGCCAGGTTCTATTTGCACCACCCGAGTAGTAGCAGGTGTGGGCGTTCCTCAGTTGAGTGCCATCTATGATGCTGCTTTGGCGCTGAAAAACACCGGAGTT
Source organism: Bacteroidota bacterium (assembly GCA_039797705.1). Classification (GTDB taxonomy): domain Bacteria; phylum Bacteroidota; class Bacteroidia; order Chitinophagales; family JADIYW01; genus JADJSS01. The sequence goes on along the minus strand of JBDKHK010000065.1, from coordinate 4,070 downwards.
CCTATTATTGGAGATGGCGGTATTCGCTATACAGGTGATATTGTAAAAGCCTTGGCAGCTGGTGCAAATACTATTATGGCAGGTTCATTGTTTGCAGGGACGGAAGAAAGTCCTGGTAAAACTATCATTTATGAAGGTAGAAAATACAAAACTTATCGCGGAATGGGCAGCTTAGAAGCCATGCAAGAAGGAAGCAAAGACCGTTATTTTCAAGATGTAGAAGACGATATCAAAAAATTAGTACCGGAAGGAATTGTTGGTCGTGTGCCATATAAAGGCACATTGAGCGAAGTGGTATATCAATTTGTGGGAGGCTTGCGAGCAGGAATGGGCTATTGCGGAGCTAAAGATATTCCGTCTTTACAGGAAACAGCACAATTTGTAAAAATTACTACCGCCGGCGTAAATGAAAGCCATCCACATGATGTAATGATTACAAACGAGGCTCCAAATTACAGTAGATAAGGGGGTTTAAAGAATGAAATAAAAAAAAGTGTGCTGCATATTAAAATATAAAGCACACTTTTTTTATAAATAGATTTCGTTTTTATTTTACAACTTTATCACTATTCTTCCCATGGCATTAATGCCAGCTTGAGGGAAATAAAAATTCTCTTTTATTCTCTCCGTATCGTAAATATAACTGTATGTATAGCCGTTATTTTCATATTTTTTATTCAATAAATTATTAATGAGAACACTAAATTCTATTCCTTTTATTTTTTTAAATTCCAATAAATAACTCAACGAAGCATCCATCACATAATAACCTTTTATAGAGCGTGCCTTATCTTGCGCATTGTCCAAATATTGGCGGCTTACATATTTTCCATTCAAATTAATATTGAAATTTTTCACAGGATTAAAATTGGTTCGCCAAAAAACAATTAAATTTGGAGAGAGTGCAATGTCCGTATTCTTGTGTTGGATGGCTACCTGACCGCCGTTATCATAATCATCTACAAATTCTGTGAAATCCATAATTTTATTAAAACTATAAGTACCACCTGCAAAAATTGTCATCCATTTTAATGGCTGATAACTTGCTTCCAATTCAAAGCCTGTTCTGTACGATTTTTTTACATTTGTTCGGGTATAACCGCCTACGTCATTGATTTGTCCCGTCAAAATAAGTTGGTTATTGTAATACATCATAAAATAATCTGCGTGCAACGACCATTTATTTTTTTGTATTTTATGCCCTATTTCCAAATCATATAATGTTTCATGTTTAGGACGATTGCCTTGTATGTTTTCCGTAAAATCTTTTCGTATGGGTTCTCGGTTAGATATTGCAAAGGAAGCATAGGTGTCATGCTGTTTATTCCAATGATACATCCACCCAATTTTTGGATTAAAGAATACATAATTTACTTTTTGAGTAGATAAATCGGCCGTATTGTTTATATCAGAAATTCCCTCAAAAACATAATGCACCACCCGCAATTGCACATCAGCGAAGAAAATATTTTTCTTATATTGATAATTGACTTTTAGATAATTATTAAAATCAATTTTTGAAGATTTATCGTTATAATATTTTTGATAGATTTCAGACGTAGAAGCAAACCGTGCCCAAATGACATCTCCATAATGTTTTCCTATATATTGATTGAATCCACCGCCATACATAAGCTCCAAATTTCCTTTAGTGTAATTCAAATTATATACCACTCCATAAAAATGATTATCCAACCATTTTCTTCTAATCAAATCTGTTTTATTGATGCTAATACTATCATTAATTATAATGGGAGGAATATTGTAATTAGAAAGTTTTTGATTGTTTTTGTATTCTTCATAATAACCTTTTCCTTTGGTATAATGTAGCGAAACATTGAATTTTAGTTGGTTGTTGAAACTATGATTAAAATGCAATTGATAATGCGTTTGCATATAATGATCTACTTGGTTTTTGTAAGTGAAATAATTATATTTCCTACCGCTATTAAATAAATTATCGGTTTCTTCTGAGGAAAGTCCGTTTCGTTCTGCATACGCATGCATACCCGCAGAATCGTTTTTTATACGACTTTCAGGTACGCCATTCCAAGCTTGATAAGTAATTTCTTTTCCGCCAAACGTAATAAATTTCAACATAGATTTATTGTTGAACCAAACACCAGAAACATAATATGATTTCAAGTTACTGCGGCTTCTATCTATATAACCTTTGGATAAAATATTAGACAAGCGAACATCCAATGCATAATGTTTTTTTAGGATACCTGTTCCTGCTTTGAGTGTGTTTTTAACGGTATTGAAAGAGCCGTAACTGTTGTCTAATTCTAAATATGCTTTTTGTTTTATTTTATCTGATTTTACGTTGATACTTGCACCAAAAGCAGCACCGCCATTGGACGAAGTTCCCACGCCGCGTTGTATTTGTATATTCTCTGCTGATGAAGCAAAATCAGGCATATTTACCCAAAATACTGCTTGAGATTCTGCATCATTAATGGGAATACCGTTTATGGTTACATTGGTTCCTGTTTGATCGACTCCACGGATTCTGATATTGGTATAACCAACCCCTGCGCCGGCATCGGAAGAGACAACAGTAGATAAAGAACCATCTAATAAATAGGGTAAATCTTGTCCAAAGTTTTTTTGTTGAATAGCTTCTGCATTTAAATTACTGTAGGTCGTTGGCGTATTATTGCCTGCTCTGGTAGCTACCACTTGTACTTCTTCTATATGGTGCAGTGAAAGATTTAGTGTGAATGTTTTTTCGCGTTGATTAGGATATATAGTATCATACCATGTTTCATATCCTATTGCGGTGAAACGAATTGGAATTTTATGGGTATTTTCCAATTCAAAAATTCCTTTTTCATTAGAGGAAATGGGTGTTGAGTCTTGCAGATTAAGAATATTAACATTAGCAAGTGGTTGTTTTGCTTCATTTTGGATTTTTCCTTTAAAAATCTGTTGTGAAAAAAGTATGTTTCCCAAACATACGAGTGTAGCGGTTAAAATTATTCTTGGTTTCATTTTAAAAAATAAACAAGAACAAGGGGCCAATTCTCTTGGTTAAAAATAAATTCGGTCACTTCCCTTCGCAAGCATTATCTTGATCAGGTCAATGGGTATAATCTCAGCCGTTGTTTCCAACAGCACCCCTTAGAGACGATGTAAAAATAGATATATTTTTCACTGCTAAGATGCTAAATGCGCTAAATTAACTTTAACTTATCTGTGGCGAGCCAATGCAAGTATTTAATACTTTTTCAAATTCAATAAAATGACAGAATCCTTTTGTGTAGGCGATAGTTTGTAGTTATATCCCGGAAGAGCGGATTCCCAATCGCCATAACCGGAATTGGGCAATACAATAAATTTTGTTCCAAATTCTCTCGACAATGAATCAACATTATGGTTTCTGTCTGTCTGTGATTTTTTGTAAAACACGTCTGAAAAATCTGTCAAATTATCACCTAAATACATGATTACATTATATTTTTTCAAAATTTCTTTTCGTCGTTCCTCTTTATTGGAAGTAGTGGTTAGCACCAATAAATGTTGGTCATCAGCAAAAGGAAAATGTAATTGTTGTAAATTTTTTAGCGTTCCTGCTTTATCTTTTTCATTGCGGTTAGTTACATAAAAAATAGTTACATTTTTGGAAGCAGCATAAGTAAAAAAATCCAACGAACCTGGATAAGCAATCGCTTCTCCTTTGGAAGTCCACTCCAACCAAGTAGCATAGTCAAACTCATTTCCTTTTAATGCTTGCGTTACAGCGTAAGGAGAATTATCCAAAAATGTTTCATCAATATCTGTAATAATTGCATAAGGTTTATCAGAAAATGGAGTCGTCATTTTATCAATATTATTTTGAGCTATATTATAAGCCTGATAACACAATGCTCTAAATTCTCCGGCATTTTGTTGCCACAAAGAGGCATATACTTTTCCATTTAAAGCTATGTCATTTAATTTTCGCTGTGCCACTTGCGAATCGTTTGGTTTTACTTTAGCAAGTGGTTGAGTGGTCTTGCATGCAGTAAATATGCCTATGCATAAAGCAAGATAAAGTAGCGTACTTTTCTTTGTCATTTTTATAATTT
>JBDKHK010000064.1:0-5604 GCA_039797705.1 Bacteroidota bacterium | reverse complement strand
CCTTCCTTTATTTAAGTTAAAAATTCATTTACATTATATATTTAGCATATATTTGTTAATCTGAAACTTTAAATTGACGATTTTTTGATGTGATAAGGGAAAAAATGTTAAACTATGGGTATAAAACAGATTTGCACCCTACATTTGATTCTGGAGGCGCTGCAATTTTAGCCGATGAGGAAGTAAATAATCCGATTTTGCCAAGGGCAATTTTAGAGTTTGTTGCTGGATGTTCAATAGCTGGGGTATCTTCAGGAATTTGAAGTTCATCCTGGTTAGATAACTCTTCATTATTTTGTTTTTTTTGTATTTTTATTAGGATCTCCAATGCCATTTGAATACTATCGGTAAGATTAAGTGTTCTGACTTTGTAATTTTCGATTTCATTCCTGATCTCCTCTTGCCCCTCCCCTAGCTTAATTAAATTTTCTACAGTTGCATTCATAATATGTTTTAGATCAATAATACTTTCTTCTAACTTATTAAGTTCAACAATAACGGTACTTTTAATGTTCTCTCTCACATTTTGTAATTCTTTTTTTAAGTTTGCTTCTAATACTACATTTTTATTGCTGATTTCTTCGAAAATTGCTAGCTGTTTTTCTTCAAGTTGTTCTTTTGTTAAGTGTGCAAGCAATAAATTATTTAAAGTAGTCTCTGTGAAACTAGTTGATTTCTTATAATGCCTATTTCCGGATAAGAGTATTTCATCATCGATTCCCCATTGAATTGCTACGTTACTTTCTTCTTCCCATTCAAAAATAAGACGAAAATCAGACATAGGTTGAGAATTAGTCATTTTGTAACAATAGTTTTTATGTTCAGATACTATTTTTAGAACCGGAGTTTCTTGAAATATTTTTTCAGTTTTTATGTTACTATCTAATGTACGTCCTAAATGGCGATTAGGTATTCTCAGAAAAGTAGCTTTATATCTTCTTGATTTTCCTAAGATAATAGCTTTAGTAATAATGGAAGGAATAAAAAATTCACCTGCTAATGTATTTTTTCTATAATAATTTACCATCCTATCTGTTGCATCACGTGCCAATTTAAGCATGGGGAATTCCCAGCTATTATGGGCAGTCACTTTCATAAATTGAATTTCAAAGCTTTGAAATATGGCCACACCGGCTTCAATTAAACACTTCCTTACTTTACTTTGGCTTTTTTCTTTATCCTCTTGATAAATCTCTAGAATATATATTAATTTTTTAAGTTTTTCTCTGTTTTTATAGCCTGATAAACCTGAAACGATTTCCTCTAGTAATGACAGTCCTATTGCGGTACCCACTTTAGCTGGCTCACCACCTACCGCTCCGACGGCTATCAACCCGCCTGATGTAGTTGTACGGATAATCTGAGTAACAAGTTCTGCCCATTTGCCTTGTTTTGGTATATTCTCTACTAAGTTTTTGTAATAAGTAGATAAAGCCGTTTCAGAAATTAAAACAAACTGTTTTACAAATTTTTCTAAATATCGATCTGTTTCTGTTGTGGAATCAGCTAGCATAAAGTCTTTTTCCTCCTGAAAAAGTGTTATAGGATCAATGGGGGCAGAAAGACGAATTTTACCTCAACATGTCCAAAAAGGTAATAATTTATTTTGAACATCTAACCTTCGTAATCAATCAAAAAAAGACTAATGTTCTGGCCTAATAAAAGCAGGCACAAAAATTAAGATTTCCATCTATCAAATTGCCCAAAAAGGGATTGATAAAGCCCATCTTCTTAAGCATCTAAGGAGTTGCAAAAAATCCTAAGCAGATAATGTCATTATATTTTCACTACGGGGGCAAGATAAATTATCTAGTAGGTTTTGTGTTAATAAAGCTTTAAGAATAAATAGCTATTATTTATTCTTAACATTAGAATAGATGCTTTTTCTATGAAAAAACTAGAAATTAAACTTGATAATGTAGTAAAAAAACTAGCATTTGAGGATTTTCCAAATAAACAAGAATTACTTGATGGACATGGAGACCTTAAAAAATTATTTAATTCTTCTTTTTCTCAAGAATCATTGCTAGAAATTATTAGAGAATTAAAGGCTAATGCATTTTATCGGCAATTTAAACTTGATGCCGATCCGCAATTTTTAAAAGCACTCGTCAAGAAAGTAACTGACTTTAAAGTAATTGAAGAACTTTTAAAATTCTCAGAAATAAATTATTCACAACAAGAAAAAAGGGTTCTAAGGCAGCGTCGTAATATTCTTATTTCACTGATTTTTCTCGAGAAAAATTTTCATCAGGAAGCTAAACATTTCAATGATGATTTTATTGAAGTTTATTTCGAAGAACTTGAGCAATTAAAGAAAATATTTACTACTGAGTCTATTTCTATCAAGGACATCGATTGGTTTTTTCAATCAGATCTTTTTCAATTTGTGTCAAAGAATCCCGAGTTTTTAGATGTAGAACTGGCTGATTTATTTAAAATGCTTTTAGAAGAGACTGAAATTAAGACGATAGAAGATTTTATTAAACATAAACAATTGCTAGAGAAAGCCCAGGAAGAAAATCTTATTGATTACAAAAAATTTTATGCCGTTTTAAGCAGCACCAACAAACAATTAGCGGAGAATTTAAGAAAATCCTTAATAGCAAAGGATTTAAGTAACTCACTCGTTATTCCAGTATCAACCTGCAATAGCAGTATTTTCGAAAAATTTTCTGAGTTAAAAAAACTTTCTCCTATAGCCAAAAAAGCACTTCTTAATAATTTAAAAGAATGTAATGACTCTCCTCATTTAAAGAAGTTTAAACGGTAATTTTGATAATTGTATTTAATAATACGTTAAGAATAAAGCTATAAGATAAATTTTTTAACATTCAAATAAAATATTAAGGCTGCCGGAATGCTTGAACTTTATAATGCTGCTCAAAATAGGGACCTAGATTTAGTTAAATTTCTCATCAGCGAGGGGGCTAACGTAAATGAAGCTAACGAATTTGGAGACACTCCTTTGAGCACGGCGTGTTATTGTGGCCATACTGAGATTGCAAAATTACTGATAATGCATGAAGCCGACATTCATGCAGCTGATGACCGCGGAATTACCGTACTACATAATGCATGTAGTAGTGGCGATATTGAAACAATAAGATTGCTTTTAGCCAAGGGAGCTAAGGTTAATGCCGCTAGCAGCTTTAGTGGATCAACACCGCTTCATTGTGCTTGCCTTGGGGCTCCTCCTGATTTTAAGCGTAATATTGAAGCTGTAAAGCTACTTATAGAAGAAGGAGCTGATGTTAATGCAATAGATAATAGACAACACAAACCATTGGCATTAGCAAATAGAAACGTCGAGCTAATAAAGCTAATTATTCCTCATATGTTGTTACAAATGCCAAAACAAGAAAAACCTGACTGTTTACAAAAAAATCAGGAGTTGTCACTTTTTTGGGATGATCAATTTCAAAAAATCAATGGTTTGCTGCAAGAATTAGGTTATCAACTGACAGTGGATATTATCAAAAATATAAATTCACAACAAAAAAATACAACATTGTGTTCTTTGGCATTTAAATTCTTCAAGCCACCTACTATAGAACTAAATATTTTAGAGACTGACAAAACTATATCAAAGCTTACACACTTTGCACAATCTTCACGATGTGTAATATTGTAAATATTTCTGGCTTAATTTTTAAACCTCGCTTCAGCCATTCTTTGGCGAGGCTTAAGTAACGCTATTTGTTATTAGCTAAATACTCAATGTTAATTGCGAGTTCACTATATGGGGTCGGGAAGATTTAATTCCGCTCCATAATGTTGAGTTTTCTACCCAAGGTGCTTGCACTTCTTGAGAGTATCTATAGAAATGAACTTTATCTTCTAACCTAGCCCAATTTCTATACATATAGCGTAATTCAGAAGCTGAAACTGAGCTTCCTTCTTGTCCTAATTTTGTAACTACAGAACTCATATCAATTTCATCTAAAGCATAATGAAGTTTATTGTTTCCTCGTGCTACCATTTCAATACCCAATTTGCTTCCTCGCTTAAATAATAACCCTGTAATAAGGAATTTGGATGGAAGCCATTTATGGTATTGACTAGAACGATATTTTTCGCTTGTTTCCCGATAAATTTTTTCAATATTAAATTTATCGTTTCGCTTAGCAATAAAAAAATATTCTTTCCATAAAAGCTTACGGCTTTTATAGGAATCAATTTGTGAAATTATCTCTTCATATTTTTCTGGAAATATTATACTGACACCTTGTTTATTTTGCGCTTCTATAGCGCTATTTTTTAAATCAGAATTACCCCTGGTATTAGCGCCGATACTAGTAGCCGCCGCGCTAATAATAGCTATCTCGGGATTTGCTTGAGTAATAGCAGTTATAATCCGATCACTGTATTCATTAATACTAGCAGGCGGATGTTTTGAATTGTATAAATAGCCTGGATAAATCATATTTACATATAAAAGCAGTGGTTTTTTTAAACCATAAATTAAATCACCTCTGCTTGCTTTATAATTCTTCAAAATTGGAGGCGGATTCCGTTCATCGACGTCATAGAACCAAAATCGAGATTGTTTTGAATTAACAGCAGGATCTTGGACGTGCTGTCTTTTACGCCTTTTCCCAGCACTACCCACAAAACTAATCGGACTATTATTCCCACATGCACCGAAGGGGGAATAACTTTCGAAGCGGACAATTTCACCGGTTTTATTTAATTCGATCTGATCCGATCCATGGTGATCACTTAGGCTGTAGAATGGCACTGTTTTCCACCTCTTCGGGTAGTTCGGTTTCACAGTATAACATTTTCAAATACATCGCCGACTTGATTGGTATCAAATGAAGTGATCTTGCTAAGATTTTATGGAGTATTAGAAGCGAGGTAAAATTGAGTTAGTAAACACAAGATTCAGGATCATGAAAGAGCGAATCCATATATATGCTGAGAAGTATGTCTTTGCTCTACTGATTACATCTTTAATAAAAATTATTCCTTCATATTATTAGCTATCCCATGGAAGGGAAACTGCTGATATTTGCATAGCGAGAAGAGGTACCTAAATTTGCTCTATCATCTTTATCACCATCACCCTTTTTTTTCTTATAAAAATCACAGTAAGCTTTTTTCTCTGGAGCTATACTGAGGAGCTGCTGCTCTAAACTTTCGATTTCCTTTTTGGTGACCTCGATATCTGCTTGATATTTCACAACGTCAGCCTCGTACTTAGCGTACATACGACGATTAATACCAACTTTTTTTATTAACTGACTTATTTCGACCGGGTTTTGAGGGTTTTGCGCTAAAGCACTATTTAATATTCTCTCTGAATCGCTAACAAAGCTTAATCTTCCACTTTTTAATGGAATCGCACTTCTAAGCAATTCATTCAATGAGCGTAAATAATCTCTTTTTTGATTCAGTTGAACGAGTAAATTCCTAGTATCCATTTCAACTTATCCAGTACAATGGTTTGGCTCTGCCCAAATTATTCGCGTAGCATTATCTGGGTCTCCCCCAGTTAAGGGGGCAAATTAATCTAGTAGAATTATCTTAAGTAATTGAAAAGACTAAGATAAGAGAGATTAAAATGCCCGTAAAAAATTGTATCGTAAATTTACCTGGATT
>JBDKHK010000063.1:0-5631 GCA_039797705.1 Bacteroidota bacterium | reverse complement strand
GAATTAATGGTTTTTCCCAAGCAGCTTATAGATTTCGTATAAAATAAAAATTATATAATTTATATTTTAATTATATTTTATATAAAGTTGCGAAATTAGTATTATTTAATTTTTTTATTCTAAATTTTATGATAACACATCGCAACAAAAGAGACATCCTTTGGTTTGTTTTGTAACAGATTTGTATTTAAATAGTAACACTAAAATGAAATAATTACATGTATTATTGATATAAAGTAAGTAATTTCATTTATCTAATTTATCATGGCAAAAACACCTCTTATAAATCGTGAATTAAGCTGGCTCTCTTTTAATGAGCGCGTACTACAAGAAGCAGAAAGTGAAGACGTTCCATTGTTGGAGCGGTTGAAATTTTTGGGGATTTATTCTAATAATTTAGATGAATTTTTTCGTGTTCGTGTTGCCACCCTAACACGCATGATGGACTTTGATAAAAAAGCAAAAAAAGAGTTGGGTTTTGTACCATCCAAAGTAATGGATGCTATAAATTTAAAACTAAATAATTCGCAAAAAAAATACACTACTACCTATAATTCTATCATTAGAGCATTAGAAAAGGAAAATATTTTTTTTCTAAATGAAACGCAACTCAATAAAGAACAGGGGGTGTTTGTCCGGCAGTATTTTCAATCTCAAGTACGATTAGAAACCTTTCCAATTATGTTGGATAATGCTAAAGAATTTCCAGTACTACAAGATGCTTCCATTTATTTAGCAATTCGATTTTGGAAAAATAGAAGTAAAATTTATCATCATGCATTGATAGAGGTGCCTACTGCTGTTATTTCCCGTTTTTTAGTACTGCCCTCCAATAATGACAAGCATTATGTTCTATTCTTAGATGATGTTATTCGATATAATTTAAAAGATATTTTTCAGATTTATAGCTTTGATAAAATTGAAGCTTACAATATAAAATTCACACGCGATGCTGAATTAGATGTGGACAATGATGTATCCAGAACATTTTTAGAATCCATAGAAATGAGTTTAAAAAAGCGCAAAAGTGCCGATGAATTGCGTTTTGTTTATGATGCTAAAATGCCAAAAGAATTTCGCAACTATTTAATAGAAAAAATGGAATTAGACAATACCGTGCAACTTTATGCAGGAACACGGTATCATAATTTCAAAGACTTTATAAAGTTTCCCCATTTTAATAAAACACATTTACTCAATCCGATACAATCTCCCATTCCGCATCCCGATTTAGAAAATGCTCGTTCCATTTTAGATAAAATTAAAGTAAAAGACATTCTATTGTTTTATCCTTATCATTCATTTGATTACTTTTTACATTTATTACGGGAAGCTGCTATTGACGAAAGTGTTTCACATATTCGTTGTACCTTATATCGGGTTGCCTCTGATTCTCATGTAGTAAAATCTTTAATTACCGCTTTGCACAACGGCAAAGATGTAACAGTATATATAGAATTACGCGCACGATTTGACGAGGAAGCCAATATAGATTGGGCAACTGCTTTGCGAGACGCTGGAGCACGTGTAATTACGGGCATTGCCGGATTAAAAGTACATTCAAAAATATGTTTGATTACTCGCAGAGAAAAAAATATAAAAACCTATTACGGATGCATTGGAACAGGAAATTTACACGAAAAATCTGCCCGCATTTATACCGATGTACAACTGTTGACCTGCAACCAAAGCATCACCCGAGAGGCACGACAATTGTTTTCTTTTTTTGAAAAAAATTATTATGTTCCAAAGTTTCATCATTTATTAGTGGCTCCTTTCAATTTAAGAAGTCGCCTGTATTATCTTATCAACAGAGAGAAGCGCAATGCAAAAGCAGGAAAAAAAGCGGAAATATTTATTAAAATAAATAATCTGGTGGATATAGATATGATTGAAAAATTATACGCCGCCAGCAAAGCAGGTGTAAAAATTAGATTAATCGTTCGGGGTATTTGCGCATTAATTCCAAAACTAATTGGCTTTAGCGAAAATATTGAAGCCATAAGTATCGTCGATAAATATTTAGAACATCCTCGAATATTTATGTTTCACAACGATGGCAAGCCAGAAGTATTTATTGGTTCTGCCGATTTGATGGCACGCAATTTAGATTATCGTGTAGAAGTAGCAGTGCCGATAGTAGATGTAAAACTAAAAAAACAATTAATAGACATTATAGAATTGCAATGGAGCGACAATGTGAAAGCGCGTATATTTGATGCTACTCAAAGCAATACCTTCAAAACAAGAAACGCTGGCGAAATAGCCATACGCAGCCAAGATGCCGTATATGATTTTTTAAAGAGGCTATCAACCAACAAAATGAAATAGAAGAATTTTTTATCTTTATAGAATAATCTTTTATCCATTTTGATTGAAAAAAAACTAACCTACCAATGAAATTTGCTGCAATAGATATAGGCTCCAATGCTGTACGATTAATTTTCACCAATGTATATGAATCGCCTACAGGTCCTCATTTTGTAAAAGATATTATGTACCGTGTTGCCCTTCGTCTTGGGGAGGAAGTATTTTTAAAAGGAAAAATAGCTGCGAAAAAAGAGGCTGAAATGTTGGCTACTTTAAAAGCATTTAAATATTTAATAGAAGTTCATCAGCCTGTGCAAATTATGGCGTGTGCCACCAGTGCCATGCGTGATGCAAAAAATGGAAAAGAAATTGTTGAGAAAATTTATAAAAAAACAGGTATTCAAATTCAAATTATCAGTGGATTAAAAGAAGCCGAATTAATTTTGTCGAATCATGTAGAAAAACTACAATTAGAAGAAGATAAAAACTATTTATATATTGATGTAGGCGGTGGAAGTACTGAATTAATGTTGCTTTCCAAGGGAAAATTAATCGATAAATGGTCTTTTAATATTGGCACTTTACGAATGGCGTTGGGAATGGTAAAACAAAAAAATTGGGAAAAATTAGATAAATGGATAGCAAATTTTAAAGGAAAATATAATCCATTATATGGCATTGGTTCCGGTGGAAATATTAATACCATTCAAAAATTATTTGTAAAAAGAAAATCGCCGGAAGTACATTATAATGATTTGCAACTTGCCATTCATAAGCTAGAACCGCTAAGCATTGACGAGCGTATTTTAAAATATGGATTTCGTCCAGATAGAGCCGATGTAATTGTACCAGCAGCTAAAATTTTTACCTATATCATGGAGCGATTAGATATTGATATGCTGTATGTTCCCAAGGTGGGCTTAGGTGATGGTATGATACATGAAATGTATCAGAAAATGACAAAACAGAAAAAATTGAAAAAATAAATTATTTTTTCAATTTTACTTGAATAGCTTTAATAAAAATTGGCAAAACAGAAAGGAAGACAATTCCTAAAATAAATTTCTCTAAGTTTTGCTCTACGTATGGAATATTGCCCAAGAAATATCCAGCTAAAGTTACAGAGGTAACCCATAAAATTCCTCCAAAAATATCGTACGGTAAAAATACTTTGTAATTCATTTTTGCTACTCCCGAAACAAATGGTGTAACGGTGCGTACTATCGGCATAAAGCGAGCAATAATAATGGTTTTAGTACCGTGTTTTTCAAAATAATGATGTACCTCCTCTATCCATTTTGGATTTACTAAAGGTTTGCCTTTAATTTTCCAACTCAATACTTTCTCACTAAAATATTTTCCTACAAAGTAATTGACATTATCTCCTATTATTGCCGCAACGATTAATAGTGGGATTAATATAAATACACTAATACCAGAAGGCTGTGCACACAATAAACCCGCAGTAAATAACAAAGAATCTCCGGGTAAAAACGGCATAATCACCAATCCGGTTTCTACAAAAATAATTAAAAACAAAATGGCATAAATATAATTTCCATGCGCTTGAAATAACTGCAATAAAACTTCTTTTGTATGTGTTAGAAGTTCTAAGAGAAAATGAATAAATTCCATGATTATATATTAAAATTCTTACGTTGCAAGATAAGGCTTTTATTCTACTAAAAAACATAAAATACTACTGTGTATAAATGTATTTTTGTATCTAAATAAACTTCATGCAAACTATTCTTTTGTTGATTATATCCAATACATTTATGACGTATGCCTGGTATGGTCATCTAAAAAATCCATCTTTAAAAATATGGCAAGCCATTCTGTTGAGTTGGTCTGTTGCCTTTTTTGAATATTGCTTCATGGTGCCGGCCAATAGAATTGGGTATAAAACATTTAGTGCTTATCAATTAAAAATTATACAAGAAGTAATCGCCTTATCGGTATTTGTAATTTTTGCCTATTATTTTTTAGATGAAAAATTCAAATGGAATTATGCGGTTAGTTTTGGTTTTATGATTTTGGCGGTTATATTTATGTTTAAAAAATAAATATATTATTGACCAAATAAACCTCTCCTTTCTTGATTGAAATTATTTTGCAGGCTGTTTGCTTTTCCCTCCTGTTGCTTCGGAAGTGAATTCGCGGGATTGGATGGCGGTGCCATCGCTTTTTTAGAAAAATCAACTTTTATAATTTCTTCTGCGTCCCAGTTTTCTTTTACCACAATAGGTTTTAATTCTTTATATATTTTTTCTGGTAATCTTTTTTCTATAAAACTTCCCGAATTCCAAATTCCATTATCATTTACATCTTCTATCACTTCTACAGAATAAGTACCTGCTGCACGCAAACCGTAGTCCATTTTAACCGCCTGAGAATCGCGTAAAATCTGCTTATCTAATACTTTGCCCGAATTATCTTTCAAAATAGCAATATAGGATATGTTTTTTTTAGGTAACTCATAGGTTATCAATAAATTACCTGCTTTTTTTACAGAGGTCGTCCAAAAAGAAATTTCTTGATTTTTATTGTAATTACCCGCCAAATCCACTAAAGCTGAGTCTAAAATAGTCAATTTGTATTTCATATCTGGCTTCCACAGTGCTGCTATTTTAAATGTCTGCAAATCCGCATCTACTGAAATTAAAAATGGAAGATTGATATTAGAAGTATCTGTAATTTTTATTTTGGAAGTGGTTGCTTTTTCCAAACAATAAAAAGTGGAAATTAATTTGAGTGGTGTTGACTCTATAACTTTTAATGATTTATAAGCAGCTGTATCTTGAAAAAATAAAATAGGGTTTTTAAAATTTCTACTTTCAGATTTTAATTTAAGTGTATCAATCAGTTTGCCATTATCTTTTAAAACCACTGTAAGATTTGAAGAATCATTGTGTAATTTGGTAAAATAAATAGTCGCTTTTTTGGGTTCTTTATCTTGAAAAATGATGGGAATAATAGCGTCATTTCCAACAATCGTTGCAGTCAGTTCGTCTTTATTAAAAGACAATTCTTTATTAAAAGTAAGGTGTAAAATTCCACCTTTTATAGTTTTATCTTTTTCAAAAATTCTCAAAACAGTATCTTCTGGTAAGAAAAGTTCTAAATTTAATGAGTCGATATTAGAGGATACATGAGTTAAGCTATCCGAAAATGCGATAGATTCTGTAGGTAAATCATAATAATAATTTCCATTTTTATCGCTTAATGCATAAATTCTATACGCTCCATCTTTTATGTTTTCTAAGGAAAAACTCCCATCTGTTTGCACTTTTGAAATATAAAAAGGGCGTTTTTTAGTAA